>JADGBS010000163.1 GCA_015231325.1 Oligoflexia bacterium
ACTCATCTTGGTTGCATTGCATATCTAAAATATTTATTGATTTTGAAGAAAGAAAATTACCATAGGAAGGAATTTTGTTTCAAAAAATGACAAAGAATTTGAATTTGTTATTCACAGGTACAAAAAGTCAGGTACTAATCATTGGGGACAGGTATCTCAAACCAACGAATATCCATCACCTAGTCACCTAAAATGCAAAAAGTCCTGACGAGTAGCAGGGATAATAATTTAGTTTCTCTTCGTTCTTCACAAAAAAAATTGATCGTGTCTGGTTCCAAAAAAAAAATTTGATATATAATCCCCTTCCTTTTTAATTTTTACAGGAGATGATCAAAAGGAGAACATACCAATGAAAGGCAAATTCGTACTTGGAATGGTGCGTAGAGTCGTGATCGTTCTGGGACTTTTCTGCTTGGTGAGGATATCATTACAAAGTGCTGTTGCATCGTGGGTTGAACCATGTATGGACAAATACCAAGAAAAAATTGCACGTGCCACCTTTTTAAACCACAAAAGTGGGTATAAAAATGTTGTTCCTTTTCTGCAAATGTTAAGCGAAGCGGAGCAGATCCGTGGACAAAACCCAAATAATTGGCAAGAAATTTTTTTTGCACAAGTTTCTAAAGAGTTAATACATAGACTAGAGAACGATATTTTTGACTACTTCAAGAGACAGAGCGGCGAGAGTGATGAAAAAAGCTCTTTGTATATAAACGTAATGAACAAATTTCAACAGGATCCAGATGGACACGTTCGGTGGTTAATTATGCAACTACTGTCACTCAATCATGATTTTTGGTTTGATTTGATCTGTTCGCCACGTCGCATTTACGTACATAGAGAACCACCTGAACATCAAAGTACGGTAGCGGACTTATTGATAAGCATCAAAGGGACAAATTTTATTAGATTGAGTGCGGATGCTTTGTTCGGGGCCACTCATCCTAGTGATACAAAAATGCCTTCACCAATGAAGTATGAGCATCTGATTGAGCTACTTTCAGTATTTTTAATTTTTAAAGATGTAGACTCCTTTTTAGCAATCGACAAGATAATAGAAAATCCATCAACAAGGATTGATTTACGTAACCTGCTTATTCAAATTAATGGTGGCATCAATAGCTGGGATACATTCAACCAATTGTTGTCTTTTGGAAAAAAACTGCCATGGGGCGACGGAGGCAAAAAATTCAAAGAGTTTGTTAATAAATATGCATTTAAATTTGTAGCACCGATCCTTCATGACTTACCTCCATTTTGTTGGACGGAGTTTGTTTCTAACCAAATAGATATCTTTGGAATTGATTGCGCTCTTGCCCTTAGAGGTCATGTGTTAAAAATGGGAATAGTTAGCACCCCCCAGGAATTTTTGGAACTAATGAAAATGACCAACCCTT
The DNA here is from genome assembly GCA_015231325.1 of Oligoflexia bacterium. Classification (GTDB taxonomy): domain Bacteria; phylum Bdellovibrionota; class Bacteriovoracia; order Bacteriovoracales; family Bacteriovoracaceae; genus JADGAN01. The sequence goes on from JADGBS010000163.1 coordinate 1,398, forward strand.
ACTTTAACATTGCTCTTAACAAAGAATTGGCGCAAGAAACCCAAAATATACTTGCACATTTCTTCTTTGATTATGCTCCCCCTAGTCCTCAGCAGGTATTAGTCCTGCTAGAACAGATTAAACCATTGGGGATCGAGGCGATAACCGCAATTCAAAATAACCTCAACGATGATAGATTCCTCAGACATAAAAGTGGATGGTCAGTAGAACAACAGATAGAGATTATGTTGGCAATTGACAGACGATTATTTCAATTGGAAAGACCGGTCGCAGAGCGAATCACCCTGCGTGAACAGGCGATTAATTCCGGATTAATTAGAAATTTAGGCGATTTTCAAAGACATATACTGATCCCCATCAACGAAGCACCATGGGATAAAGGTGGGAGGGCGGTTAATGAGTTTGCAAAAAACTATGTGGTAAATTTTTTATCGTCTGCACTGCAAGATGTGCCATCCTCACAGTGGGCGGAGATACTGGATAATAATGCCGGAAATTTTTGGGTTGACTATTATGTAACACAAAGAAAAAATTTACTAACTAGGGGAGTGGTCAAAAATCCTCAAGATTTTTTAGATTTGATGAAGACGTCCCTAGTCGATCCATCGGATTTTTTTAAAACAGAATTGGCCAAAGCTATTGTTGAAAATATTGGATTTTTCTTTTCTTGCCAGATGGCCCCCAGTTATTTGCAGTTGGGAAAACTGCTGATAATGATTGAACCCGCGGGAGTACAAAAAATTGATGATTTGAAAAGATATATTCTCAGCAATAGTTTGTGGGCCAACTATAATCGATGGTCACCAGAACAACAGATCGCATTCATTCGCTGGGTACTTTTCCTTTCCAATCGACGGGCCAACTTAAAAGAGGAGTTAGTGGAAAAAGTAGTTATTCCAAACTTAGCGACAATGGTCAGTCGTGATGATGTCCGCCTGTACGAGCTTGAACAATTGAGTGGCCTAGTTCGAGAGTACAGGTTAGAAAATATCTATAATCTGCCTTTTGCAGAGATAATTAACCATCTTCGTTCGTTGGTTCCATCAATGATCGAACAAAAGATGCGTCGCGACTTAGACTTAGATATTCATGGTGATCTGTTTAGCGGTTCAGGTGATAGAAAATTGTCCTTGGCAACTCATCCTTTATCCGGTCTATGCGACTGTTGTATGAATGAACCAGCAACTGTCGGTTGTATGGGCAAAGGCAAAGACAATGGAGATGGGGCCTGTAACATAAAGTACTGCAAGTCATGCTTCCAACGTAGTATAAGGATGCAGACTAGGGAGCATCACTTTCCATTAACTTGTGATGGTTGTAAAGCTGAGATTGTGCTAAGCAGAGATGATTTTTCTTTCTCTGACAGGGAAAATACTTACCAGAAAATTATTCAAGGAACCTTAGAAAACTACCATCGTAAGCGTTTCCTAGAAAATATCAGCGCAATTACCTGCCCTACTCCCGAATGTGGAAATCGTATCTTGCTGACAGAGGAGGCAGGGGAAGTGGATTCGCATACCAATCACTATACATGCTCTGTATGCCACTACAAGAGGTGCAGAACCTGCGCCGTCGATCATAGAGGAGAAAGTTGTGCTGATTTTGTCGCCCATTCTCAAAAGAGACGCCAAGCAGAAATGGAAGCAGAGCGATCATTTCAACAAGCACTTCACGATCCGGCAAATCGCATTATCAGACCTTGCCCCTATTGTCACACTCCCTGTGGCAAAGATAACCAATGCAGCCATGTTACCTGCTCCAACCCAAGTTGTGGGCGCAAATTTGATTATGTAGTGGGGCGACTGGACCTAACCCACACGTATCCCCATTGGTCGAATTGGGGAGGCGTCTTTCCAACGTTTGAACCAATGCCGCCTCGTACCTACCGCATCCCCGGTGACTACGATCCCCACACAGGCGGGGTGTATACTGAATATCAGCACAATGTACATGAGTGAGTGGTTCAAGATCATTTGAGTGAAAAAAAGGTACCTGCAGACTATTTTTATAGGTGAAAAAAAGGTACCTGCAGACTATTTTTCAACTCAATAGTTCGTCTCTGTTTTGTATCAATAAATTCAATGAAAAAAGTGAAAGAAGCAGAACCCCAACTGTAAAAAAAACCTGATGGTACCTAATTCCTTAATTCCTCTATGAAAATGAGAATATTGGCGAAGACACCCCGGCCCTCACACCCATTGCTGATATCACATCTGGCAGTTACGTCGAAAGCTGTGATCTTGAGAGCGGTACCTGTGAGCATCGCCAGGTTAAAGAAGTACATCACCGAGTGGCCACTCATCTTTTCAAAATCTCTATCGGTGAAACCATCATTCGCACCACCGACGAACACCCCTTCTTTTCAGTTGATAGAAATGATTGGTAGAGGCAAAAGATCTTAGCATCGGTGATCGACTTATCACCCAAAACAAAATAATTGTCACAATAACTAACATTGAAGATGAGTATGGTCGCTTTCCCGTTTACAACTTAAATGTTGACAAAAATCATAACTACTATGTTTCCAATATGGGAATTTTAGTTCACAATTGCGGAAGAGAGGCCATTGAAGGCGCTGGATCTTTGGTCAAAAGATTCGTTGGCAACGAAATTGGAGCGATCGGAAGCGATGTCAGCAGAGCTGGGGTTCGGGGCGGGGCGCCGCTGATAGAGTGGTCGAGGGCCCTGGGGTTAAATCTGGGAGTGAAGCAACAGGATTTAAGGGGTCCAAAGGCAATGAACTTGGAAATACAAAATACCAACCTGTTAGAAATTCACCAGCTACAATTGGAAGGGAATATTCTACCCATGCATTAGATCAAATGCAAAATAGAGGACTCACTCCAACTGTCGTAGAAAATGCAATCAAACATGGAGAAAATCAAGTTGGTAAAGTGCCCGGCACTACCGCTCATTACGATCCCATAAATAATATAACTGTAATTACGAATACCTCCACTGGCAATGTAGTAACAACATCTCTTGGTAGAATTAGGCAATAGGTGATTAGAATGAAGAACTATAAACTTATTCATCTAATAAAAGAAAAGATTGCGATCTCTGAAAATGGAGGATGCAGTTTTGCTGAACTGGTTGCAACATTGGAGAATATGATCCTTGAATTAGAAGAGGTTTCTACAAACTTAAAAAACAACCTAATAACTGAATGGTGGGAACTTGAGCAACTTAACGCTCACATTTTATCGCAAGACAATTACGAATCGAAATTAACTGATTATCTGGAAAGTCATGGCGATGATATTAATAATGCATTTACTGCAATTATATCATTATTAGATCAAGCACTAAACAATCCGAGTAACGCAGAGGGCGAAGCGACTCCGATAGGTAATGGATGGTTTATATGCCCCTTTTGTACTGAATCATGGCAGGTAGAGGCAGGCAGTAAATTTTCAATCTGCCCTTCATGCAATAAAAAACTATTAATCAAGATATGAGATAAGATAAATGCTCACCGCCCCCCGTTAGGGTGTTTAAAAAATCTTGTGTATAGCAAATTTTTTTGATCAAATTATGGCATAACGATCAAGGAGTTTGCAATGAATGACACGGAATCAATTTTAAAACAATCCCTTTCAGAAGAAAACTTTAAAAAGGCCTGGAGTAAGATCAACAAACAAAACATTAAAACAATGTCAGACCTCACCAAACCTGGCGGTCCGATGCAGGAGTTCTTTAAAGCGGCAGTAGAGACACTATTAAAAGAAGAAATGAAGGAGCATCTGGGATATGATCACAGTGATACTGAACATAAAAGCACTGACAATTCTCGCAATGGTCACTACAAGAAAAATCTAAAAACGGATACTGGTGAAGTCGAAATAAAAGTACCAAGGGATCGCAACGGAGAATTTGAACCTAAAATCATCCCTAAATACACGACAAAAACATCTGAGCTAGAAGATAAGATAATCTCCATGTATGCCAAGGGGATGACTACTACTGACATTGCATCCCATCTCAGTGAACTTTACATGGGTGTTGACGTCTCTGCTACCTTCATTTCGAAAGTGACTGAGAAGGTGTCGGGATTAGCAACGGAGTGGCAATCACGCCCTTTAGAGGAAATATACCCAGTGCTATATCTTGATGCCATACACTTCAAAGTAAGGGACAACGGCAAAATTATTTCTAAGGCCGCATATATCGCTTTAGGCATTAATGTTGATGGAAAGCGAGATGTGCTCGGCATTTACATTGGAGAAAACGAAAGTGCTACCTTTTGGCTTTCGGTTTTAACCGACCTTAACAATAGAGGCGTTAAAGATTTATTAATAGTATGCATAGACGGGTTAAAAGGGTTTCCGGATGCTATAAAAACCATTTTTCCTAAGGCAGAAATTCAGCTATGCGTGATTCATCAAATTAGAAATTCTATCAAGTATGTTGGTTCGAAACACCAGAAAGAGTTTATGAGTGATTTAAAGCTGGTGTATACAGCGACGACGAAAGAACTTGCGGAAGAAAAATTACTTTTTTTAGAGGAAAAATGGGGGTCTAAATATCCAATTGTAATCAATTCCTGGCAGCGAAATTGGGAGTCTCTTACTACCTACTTTCGGTTCTCACCTGCCATTAGAACAATGATCTATACAACAAATATTGTAGAAGGATATAATCGCCAACTGAGAAAAGTTACGAAGAATAGATCAATTTTTCCTAATGATCAGTCTCTTATTAAACTGCTCTACCTAGCAACAGTCGAGGCCTCCAAAAAATGGAATATGCCCCGTAGAGATTGGGCAGAAATTTTTTCTCAGTTAGCAATTCATTATGATGGAAGGTTAGGTCTCTCCATTCGCTAAAAAGCGATAGTAGTGGTTTAAAAGAAAGCGCCCGGCCCATCAAAAGGGCCGTGGGCGCGTTTTATTAAAAAAATGGATATAAAAATTTTGAAAATTTAAAAATTGTTAGTATCATAGTATGAGGGAAGTTGGATGTACAAATTCTCTCCGATATGAGACAAATATAAAAAGTAGATCAAAGAAACTGTCTATACACAAAAAAATTTAAAGCCTCCACCGTTAACAATTCATGCGGCCCAATCAATTTTTAGCTTTTTCTTATGCTTAACACAGTCGAGGAGATATAAATCAATCAGTCTCTGATATGGTATTTTTACCTCGATCGATAGTTTTTTAAAATAGTCCAGAACTTCTGGACTGAGGTTAATCCCCACAGATTTTTTTAATTTTTTATATGGGTTTTCAATCTCTTTCATTTTTTTTAGATTATATTCTTTCTTCATACACACTCCGTTCTTTATTAGTGGCCTTTCTTGCAGAAATTATACGAATAACTTTATCGTTTTTACGATAGCAGTGGTCGTCGTCAATAAATACGCGGCAATTTTCATCGTTAAAAACCGTCTGCGCCTCCTCAAACCAAACTTGATGCTTTTTTCTATTGAGAACGTTTTTTGCTTCATCCCATTCAAATTCGAGCATTTATGCCTCTCTAATATTACATAGACTATTTCTATATAATATATAGATAAAATTATTCAGTCCAGCTAAAAGTATTGGTAAATTTATGTTGGCATCGGTGCTTGTGAGATTAGATTCAGACTAACTCCAACTCCTCCAAAATCCGCCGCTCGCGCTCTTCCGCCCTATTGTAGTAGGCATCCTTCAACTTCGTTATCAGTTCTTTCTCTTCCGGCGATCCATTGTCGATAATATCCTCAAACAATCTACGGGAGGGATCACCACGCTCAATCTCTCGCGCTATTCGGTCTAACTCATTTAGATTTTCGTATTCTTTGCAAGGAGGATTAGTGGTGAGCAGGACAAAACTTTGCACGGCCATTAGCACATCTTTCATGGTCGCTTTGTACTTGTCGCTTTCAATCCGCTCGATCAGTGCGGCCCCGATCATTGAGGTCAACTTCATGGTGTTCTCAATAGTTTCTTTTCTGTTCCTTATCGCCTGAACCATTATCGACCTTGTAGCGAGCATCTCTACTCGATCTTTCTTTTCTGCCCATTGGTGCTGACGTTTAACTTCCAAACGGGAGAATTCTCCATCTAAAATTTCATTGCGCTAGCTTTGAAATTTAGGTGGAAATGAATCCCGTTTGGAAGTTAAAAAACAAAGTAGAGGCCGGACACTTAGAAGTTGGGCCGCCTCTTTTACCCTAATGTGACTAAATCCTGGACAAAATATATTGATTCATGGAAACACCTTGCAGTTTGGCCTTTAGGGCCACTTGGCGATGTTTTTCTTGAGACATCCTTATCCTGAGTTCTCCACTGTATTTATGATGAGAAAGTGGTTCTGGAAAATCTTCACCTTCCTCCTCCATCCATTTCAAGGTCTCTCCTACTACCACTTTAATTTCTTTAAGGGCATCAATGTCGGTCTTTCCGTGCGCAAGAAGATCAGGAAGTTCAGCGCAGCGGGAAATGTAAATTTTATCTTCTTCGCTATATTCGATTTGGTAAGCATACCTATCGATATAATTTTTTAATTTCATAAAATCTCCTTTTTAGTCTCTGCTAATTTCTTCAATGCTTCAAGCACTTGTCTAATTTGATATTTTTTTGCATCCTTCCCATCTCGTTGTAAATTAATGCGAGGATGTCCTTCCCATGGAGTCTTAAAGATATGGTAACTTCCTCTGATTCTTGGGCCTTCAAAAAACGTGCCGCATATGTCAAAAAAAAGGTACCTGAAAAAAAGGTACCTGCAGACAAAGGGAAAAAAAGGTACCTGCAGACTATTTTTTAACTCAATAGTTCGTCTCTGTTTTGTATCAATAAATTCAATGAAAAAAGTGAAAGAAGCAGAACCCCAACTGTAAAAAAAACCTGA
>JADGBS010000164.1 GCA_015231325.1 Oligoflexia bacterium
CATAATTCCAAATTATTGGAAAAGTCCAGCGTATTTTTGTTAGTTCCAATTAATTCCAAGTATGAATGCGATGAATATGATTTGAACGATCAAATGGGCATCTTGTATGTAGAATTGGCCTGGGGTCTATTTGAAAGCGTAACCAAAATTAATCCTGCACTCTTGGGAGTTGGAAAAATAGGAAAAATTTATTTGTGGGGAAGTGATCCTAAAGACAAAGGTAGCGTTCAGGGTAGTGAATTGGCAGTTGGGCCAGCTACGGGTCCAGTACCCTCAACAATTACAGCGAATAGTATAGTAGACTTGTTGGGAAGCAAATGGAAAATAGCAGTTGAAATGCAGGCCGATGATGTTGGGGGCGAGAGCAGGAGAATAGCATTCTATATTTTAGGTTTAATATTGTTGATCACGTTATTATCTTTGGGATGGGGTTTTTTTTGGGGAGAAAAAATTGCCGTCTTATTAAGGAGAATTGCCGATTGGGCATATGATATTTCTGAAGGAAAGATGGTCAAGCTGGATTATGAAGATGCGAGCGAAATTGGATATTGCGTTTTGGCCATAAATCGTTTGGTGGATGTTTTGGGAAATTTGCACAGCGATCTAGACAAAGTAGTGCTGGCCGCTAAAGATGGGAATCTTCAAGAACGTTTATTAACTGAAGGATTCAATGGTACTTATCGACAAATTCTTGAAAATATAAACCAAATTTTGGAAGGAGTTGTTACTCCAGTTAGAGAGTTGGAAACAGTTTTACAAGAGATGGGAAAAGGCAATTTATCGACGGTTATGCAGGGAGAATATAAGGGCGATTATAAAGTAATTCAGGAGTCTGTTAATCGAACACTAGAATCTTTGAATTATATTTTACAAGAGGTGAGAGATGTAGTTTCAAAAGTGGGAAATGCCTCAAAAAAAGTGTATGAAAATAGTAACGGTCTGCATACTGGCGCTACCCAACAGGCCAGTGCGGTTGAACAAATTACTAGTTCGATGATGGAGATTGGATTACAAATTAACAATAATGCCCAAAATTCAGTGAAGGCCAAGGATGTGAGCAACAACGTAAAAAATAATGCCGCCAGCGGAAATCAACAAATGGGTAATATGTTGAAAGCGATGGGGGATATAACATTATCCAGTCAAAATATTTCTAAAATTATCAAAGTTATTGATGAAATTGCTTTTCAAACCAATTTATTAGCGCTAAATGCTGCCGTAGAAGCGGCGAGAGCGGGAAAACATGGAAAGGGTTTTGCGGTGGTGGCAGAAGAGGTAAGAAATTTGGCCGCCAGAAGTGCGGAAGCAGCAAAAGAAACTACCTCCTTGATTGAGGATTCCAAGAACAAGGTTGAGCAAGGTCAATGCATGGCCAGTGAGACCGCCCAGTCATTGGATCAGATTGTCAGTGGAATCACGGAAGTAGGGCAGCTTATTTCCGAAATTTCTGAGGCATCGAATGAACAAGCACAGGGGGTATCTCAGGCGAATTTAGGTCTGAAGAGCGTAGGTCAGGTTACTCAGCGCAATACTGATGTTGCTGAAGAGTCAGCATCGGCAGCAAATGAACTAACCGAGTTAGCACAAACTCTAAGTGAGGTTGTGGGACGTTTTCGATTGAGTAACACTAGCAAAGTTAGCGAGAGATCGCCTAATGATAGATCATTAGACGATCGATCGCCTAAATTGAAATTGGTTAAAAATTAAATATAAAATTAAATAAAAGATTAAATAAAAAAAGTGTCAAGGGAGTTGCTGAGTGGTTTTGTCAAATGAAAAGTTTGAGATTGCACGGGGGACACCTTTCCCTTTAGGCGCAACTGTAGATAAAAAAGGTATTAATTTTTCGTTATTTTCGGAACATGCGGAAGGAGTGGAGTTGTTATTGTTTGCGACAGGGGCCGAAGTGTCAGTAAGCCCTTCGTTGGAACGACCGCTACAAACTATTAGATTGGATCCATTACAAAATCGTAGTTTCAATTTTTGGCATGTTTATGTTGTTGGAGCAGTGGCACCACTTTATTACGCGTACCGAGTAATTGGCGCCAATAATCCAGCAATTGGCGATCGTTTTGATCAGAGTAAGATGTTAGTTGATCCCTATGCTTTAGCAGTTATCCCGGTACAGCAATCCAACGAAGTGCCCGCGGTCAATTGGAGGGGAGTAGTAGTCGATCCCCATAAGTACGATTGGGAAAATGTTTCAGCACCAGGTTATTTGTTGAAGGATATGGTGATTTATCAATTGCACGTTAAGGGATTTACTAAGGCAAAAAGTTCGAAAGTTGATTCTACTAGTTGTGCCAGCAACTCCTGTGCTGCGGGAACTTTCAAAGGAGTGGTCGATAAAATTGCTTATCTACAGTCGTTGGGCGTTACCGCCGTGAATCTTCTGCCAGTATTTGCGTTTGACTATTGTAATAATGTAAAGATTACCGAGGATGGACGTTCTTTCAAGAATTATTGGGGGGAAGGAAGCATATCCTTTTTTGCTCCACATTCTGGATATTGTATAGATCCGGCCGGAGGTAAACAGTTAGATGAATTTCGTGACATGGTCAAGGCATTACATCGCGCGAATATTGAGGTTTTATTATCAGTCGATTTTACTCATACCTATGAAAGAGAACACGATGGGCCGACAGTAAATTTTCGAGGGATTGATAATCGCAGCTATTATCACTTAATGAATGGAGCACCAGAATTTTATACAGATCCATTTGCTTACGGTAATGCTCTAAATATGGGACATCCTATCGTGAAGAAAATGTTGATTGATGCCCTGAGTTTTTGGGTGCAAGAGATGCATGTAGATGGATTTTGTTTTACTCAAGGTTCGGTGATTTGGAGAGGGGCAGATGGACTTCCACTAGAACATTTAGATTTGCTCTATCAACTAGAAAGCATGCCTCTTTTTCAACACTGTAAATTTATTATCGATTCTTGGGATAGTAGTGGTTTAAAGCAAAGAAAAAATTGGGGAGGGTATCGTTGGGGAGAATGTAACCAAGATTATATGGAGGTAATTCGCAAATTTTTGCGCGGAGATTGCGGTGGAAAAATGGTAGGAGAACTTGCTTCGAGAATTGCCGGCAGCTCTGACCTCTATGCACACACCCATCATCCGGCGATGAACAGTGTTAATTATGTCACTATCTTTCATGGTCTAACATTGATGGATCTGGTTTCGTATACTAAAAAACATAATGAAATTAATGGTGAGAATAACAGGGATGGTGCATCGCAGAATTTTAGTTGGAATAGTGGAGAAGAGGGGGAAAGTGACAATCCTGAATTGTTGCGCTTTAGAAAAAAGCGGATTAAAAATTTTGCCACCGTTTTGTTCTTTTCTCATGGAATCCCGCTGGTTTTATCTGGGGATGAAGTGGGAAAAAGTCAGCGGGGAGATAATTTTGTTGCTTATCAAGACAATGAGATTAGTTGGTTTGAGTGGAATTTAGTAGAAAAAAATTGGGACTTATTGCGATTTTTCAAAGGACTAATCGCTTTTAGACGACGAAGTAGATCGTTGTCTAGAGATGATTTTTTTACTGGTGTGCAGAACGCACGAGGAGTATGCGATATAGAATGGCATGGTTGCCGTTTGCATTCTCCTGGTTGGAATGACCCCCATTGCAAAGTACTTTCCTTTACCTTGGGTGCGGAGAGTAATGCAGCTGATGACTTCGATATTCAATTGATGATCAATATGGATGACAAAACTCTCCCTTTTGAAATATCACCTCGCCCTCAGGGACGTAAATGGTATCGCTTAATTGATACATCGATCGATGCTCCCTATGATTATTTAGAACCAGATCAAGTAATATTGATCAGTGGCGAACGTTATCTGGTTAATGCCAATAGTGTAGTAGTGTTGATAGCGAAATAGTGACATTCCGCACGTTGCCCTTTTTCTAAAAACAACCTCTTCTTGAGAGATTTTTCACCTCAATTAAATTCTATAATTTCGGATTAAAGTAATAAGATACCCTGAAGTGTTAGTATTCTTTATTATCGAATGGGCCAATGATTTTAGAAAGCTTCCCGTCAAGAAAATTTTTGATATCGTTTTCTACTAATAATTTTTTTTCTTTTTCAAACTCCGAAAAATATTGATGGATATGTTTGAACTCTTCCTGGACTCTGTCTTCAATTTCCTTTCTGGCCAATGTAATATTCTTTTTATATTCGTTTTCAAAATAATTCTGCAGTCTATTTTTTTCTTGTTCGGTCCAATGGTAGATATCATCTAATGCATCTTGCCTTTTGCTATCGAGTTCTTCATCTATTAAACGTAACTTATCCTCAGTTATCATATTAACTTTATTGTTGTTGAAATTTTTCATTTCTACTGGTGATGATTTATCTGTGGTATTACTTTTTTGAATTTCAAGCCATTCATCAATAAATTTAAGATTTTTTTCTTTTTCTTGTTTTAATTCATTTTCTATTTCCAGCTTTTTTTCTGCTTTATATAATTCTAATTCCAGTTGTATTTCTTCTTCTCTTCCTGACATAATTTGTTGGTACTCTTTTATTTTGCCTTCTAGTTGAACCTTTTGTTTTCGTAAATTATTTTCAATCTGTTGCCAGTTTTCTTTATCTTTAGAAAAAGAATCTTTTATTGCATTTAATTCGTTATTATATTTAATACTTTGCGCTTTAATTTTCTCATTCTCAAGATTGTCCTTTTTAGCTAATTCTCTTTTTAAATCTTCAATCTTTTGTTGATAAATGGCCTCATTACTAGCGCGCAGCTGAAGTTCTTTGTCTTTTTTTATCTCGTTTTCTATTTCCTGTCTTTTTTCCGCCTCATATACTTGCGAATTATTTTCAATCTGTTCCCGGTTTTTTTTCTCTAGCACGAGATGCTCTTTGGTTACCATTAATTCATTTTCAAGATTAATTTTCTGTTGCAGAACATCCTCAATTCTAGATTTTATCTCCATTTCTATTTGCTTCTGTGAATTTTCTAATTCTTGCTTGTGTTTTTCTTTCTCTTTAGAAAAAGAATCTTTCATTGCATTTAATTCGTTATTATATTTAATACTTTGCTCTTTGATTTTCTCATGCTCAAGCTTGTCCTGTTTAGCTAATTCTTTTTTTAAATGTTCAATCTCTTGTTGGTAGATGGTCTCATTACTAGTGAGAAACTGGAGCTCTTTTTCTTTTTTTAGCTCATTTTCTATTTCCTGTCTTTTTTCTGCTTTATATAACTCTAACTCTAGTTTTATTTTTTCTTCACTTTCCGCTATCATTTTCTGATACTTTTTTATTTCATCTTCTAATTTAGAGTTTTGATCCTGGAAATCATTTTCTAGCTGTTCGCGATTTTTTTTCTCTAGTAATAAGTTTGACTTGATCTCTTCTAATTCTTTTTCCAGGTCCGTTTTTTGATATGAAATATTCTCAGTCCTGGCGTTCAATTCTGTTTCTAAGCGTCTTTGTAAATCATCCATTTCTTGCTTGTATTGTTTCTCTTGAACAGAAAGATAATTTTGCATTACCATTAATTCTTTTTTATATTTAATATTTTGTGCTTCAATTTTCTCTTGTCCAAACTTAGATTCTTCATTTAGTTTTCTTACTAAGTTGTCTATCTCTCTTTGATAAATAATTTCTCTAGCATGGAGCGCTTTTATTTCTGCTCTATCCAATGCATTAATTTCCCTCTGTAGATCAATCTCCTTATGTTGAGTAACTGTTTGTTCCCTACTTTGATTTTTCTTCCTTATTTCTTCCGATTTTTTTATTAGTGGGGCATTTCCATAAGCAACTCGACTAGGTTCAATTGATCTGTTGTCTAGAGAATTATTCACTGATTTGCTGCTTGAAAGGCAACGTTCTATATCTCTAATTAATTCCTTAGTAGTTTTCTTTGGTTTTTTACTACCTATGTTACGAATTTTTTTATCTCTGGTATTAATTCCAAATATCATATTCACGAGAAAAATGATCATAGAAACTATTAGACCTAACAATTTACCTAAAACATTAAAGATAGTTTTCAAGATAAATACCCCTTTTTGAGTATATCTACCCGCGATTAACCCGAGTAAGAAGCTCCACCCAATTCATCCAACTCTTGGTGTTGTTTTCAAATTTTTCTAAAAGCATTACCACTTCCGTGTCGTTTTTTATGACTATTTTTGAACGGGTCACTTTCCAATCTAGGTCCATATTGGGGCATTGAATCCTCAATATTGAATAGGCATCAAAGTTTTTGTTTTCAAACTTCACTCCATGCATAGAAATATCTAAAGCATGGGCGACCTCTTCATTCCCTTCATGGTTTAACCAATAGATTTCTAAAAATCCTTTAGGAACTTTGATCCGAAGTTCAAATTTTTTACTCGCAGATGGTATCGCACCAATATTTATAAGTCTGTTTCTTATTTTATATGCTTCATCTAAAATACTACGAAACCTCTTTCTTAATAGAAGTTTTGCTACATACTTCAATAAAAGGAATAATTTTAAAATTAGCTTTTTTTTCCAATTAATATTACCATTAAACAAGACTCTTTTTTTTATACCTACAAAGAAAATAAGTAATACTACACCTAAAAAAAACAATGACCATAACACCCATTTCACTGAACTTACTTTCTTCGGAGGTAAAGGAAAGGATTCCTTATCATTATCCTTATCAATATGAGTAATTTTTTTTACAATTGTTACACGTTCAGGTAAAACCTCATTTTTGTTTTTATTTTCTATTTTTTTAGAAACAACTGACACAACAACTTCATTGAGCAGTTGCTTGTATTTGAAATCATTTTTTTCTTTTTTATCGTTATCACCAATATCATTATTTTCTTTATGTTCTATAATTCCAACTGCTTTCATTAGTTGAGGGAGTGCAGAAGTATAGTTAGTAATTTTGATGGATAGATATTGCGCTCCTGCGAGCATTGCCCATCGCTTTAAGTAAGCAGACTGGGCCGAAATATCCCAGATAATTATTTTTTTTCCTAGAGTATCTTTTAATGGGGGTAATCTCTTTTCAATAAAATCGATATTCCGCTTAAAAAAATGATCGCCCATTTTTTTATAAATTTCATGAGCAGATTTGCCTTGGGCCTTTAAAAAATAGTATTGACTTAGTAAATCTTGATAACGACGATCTTCTCGAATACGCCAACTTAAGAAACCAAGTTTCTTATCAAAAATATCCGGTATGCCGTCTGAAATAATAAGTACGAAATCTATATTTGCAATATTCTTATTTTCAAGAAGATATTTAAATGGCCGTTCAAAATCCGTAGTGTATCCTTTGGCATTGCTATTTTGAAGTTTTTGAGGAAGCAGTTTAGTACGCTCTGGAAGCAATTTATCATTAAATATATCGATATAAATATGAATTTTATCATCAAAACCGGCCAAAATAATTCGATATGGATTTGAATTGTCTTTTAAAAGAGATAATTGCCATGCTTTGGATGCTAACTTAGAATCATAAATATTGATCGATCCGGACTGATCAAAAAGTACAATTACCTCTTTTGTCTCCTTTTTTCTCTCCTTAATCTCTGTGCCAAAAATGCTGAAATATGGAAGTAAACAGCAGTAAAAATAGATTGAGAAAAATATTAAACGTGACAATTTTTATCGATCTCCTTGAATTAGGATTTTTACAAACAATGATTGCAATAAAACTATTGGAGATAACGCGTGATTTTTCACCTCTACTATTAAAAAGTCTATATTCAATATACTTGTAAAAAACATAACTTTCCCTCCTAAGCGATTCGAGACGAAATCAACCAAATTTTAATCCTGTCATATAGTCTTCCACATAATGGTTACGGGTTCGTCAGACTTCGGACTCATCGCCTGTCACTTTAAATAACTAAACTTAGTATTTTTACTGCCAAATCTATTACAAATCTATTAAAGAACTCTTCAATTAAAATCTTTTCCATCTCAGTAAACTTCAAGGAGATAGCTGAGTATCTAGCTGATTCTTAAAACCATCTTTTCGCACATTGGTTATATTTACTTCCCCTAGATAAAAATCCACTTCGAGCAGAAGTAGCATTAAGGGCATCAATGAACACGTTTTGATCTTGGTGATAATTGTTCATTTTCGATCATACCCCATTTATCATTTATCAACCCAGACCAATTTTTGTTTGGCACCAATTGAATAGGACTCGTATCTTTTAATAAAACTTTATTTAATTTAACGGTAATTCTTGAATCAAACTTCAGTG
>JADGBS010000165.1 GCA_015231325.1 Oligoflexia bacterium
AGGTTAAATTGTTTATTTGTAGGCAAATCTTTCTCAATAATTGGAAAATTGTTGGTTTTATTTCCTTGAGCGGATTTGCTGTTAATATTAGAGTACCCGTTAGGGGTGCACCCGTTAACGGTCAACAGTATGAGTACTGTCGATATAATTGTTGATAATGAAAACGATACTGATTTATTCATAAAATCCTCGATAATTATTTGATAAATTAAATTAAATTAAATTAAATTAAATTAAATTTTATTCGGTTGCTAACAGCAATTGAGTATATCCTGGGTAATTACGGTATATATCCAAGTCACCAAGAAAACGTTCTCGGTCTTTTTGTATACACAGACGAGCAGCTAAAAGCAAATCCAATGCTATAATATTTTTTCGACTTAATGTTGATTCATTTTTGTAAAAAACAAGATTAGCATCGATAATCTGTAAGCAATCTTGGTACTTGAAATAATTTGAATACTTTAAATAATAGAATGCCAGAATTTTCGATTCCACTCCATCCATGCTCTCGTTGTTTTTACTTGTTGCTTCATTCATAGCATGCGATGTATTTATTTCGTTGTCGAATCCACTTTGATGGAATGCTTTTAAAGCAGTCTGTTGATTTAGCATGTTTCCCAAATGGTTCATCATTTTTAAACTACTTTTTCTTTCGTATGAATTGGTAAAATTAATTATTTTGAGGACGTCCTTTGAATTTTTTATTATCTCCGATGAAATTTTATGAACGAGAGCAAGTTTATCTGTGTTAGCTTGTAAATTGATTTCATGAGTCACAATTGGTAAAAGCTTTTCTATAGTCAATGTTTTTGCCAATACATCATTTTGATATGTCGTTGAGTTCTCCTTATTATTAATATTGGTAAAAATACTTCCGACTATAAGTAGTACAATACCAGCTCTTCCCCATTTAGCTAATATATTTAGTTGGCACATATTTATTCCTTATGACGCATTTTTGTAAAAACAAATAAACAAATAAACGAATAGATGGCACTCTACTTTTGCAATAAATGCATAGATAGAGGGCCAAAAATAAATTTCGGAAAATTATTTATTAATATCGTACTATTGTTGCAATAAATATTTTCTGATACTTAATGAAGTTTCGATAATATCAGTATTAACTTGTAGTTGCCAATCACCTGATAAAATACCATTGGTAACGATGACATGATCGATTATTTCAGGTGATTCTTTGTTTATGAGAAAGTTGAATAAAGTACCATTAAAGCTTATGATTTTCTTCCTGTTCACCGTTAATATATCATTGTGTACGCCTAATACTTTACTTCCGATCTGTAATTTATTGGCCTTAATGGTCAATTCATCATCAGTTATAAACGTGTGATTATCACTTACCAATAATTTTTCACCGTTCGAAAATCCAATTTCTAGAGTTTTGGTGCCTTCCACTTCAGATTTTAAAATGTGGTCAGTTTTAGCATTCGAATTTATTGATAAGGGTGTGTGAAATTCGGTATTGTGGTCAATTTCTTTGGCCATAATTTCATTCATATCAGCGAGCAAAATACGTGTATTTGCGTCTACGCAACTACACGGACAGTAGCAAACTCTGCCATTTTGACCAAGAACTAAGTAGGGTTTTCCCGCCATCCCATTAGAGATACAGAATGTATTCATTTCTGTGTTAATTTTGGAACAATGTCCCTCTGGGCAGTAATCAATAGCGTGAGACAGTATCGAAAAAAATGAAGTTAGGAAAAAAGAAATTAATAGTGGGGTAACTGGGACAAACGATTTCATAGAGAACTCCTTGAAGCAAAATGTACCTGATACCCGGGCAAGTATCTGGTAGTATATTGGTATATTTCTATTCAGTGCCCGTAAAATTTATTTCTATAAAAAAGGTAGCTGATGTGAATGTGCAAGTGTTGTGCCAAAAAATAATAGTGAATAGATTTAAATTCATGGCCTAAAAAAATCTGAAATATCCTGAAGTTCTAGTCGTCGTCGGAGTATTTGGTTTTGGCATTACAATTAGGTCCAGATGTTTAGATTAGGTCTAGATATTTAGACTTTGAAGTAGACATTGCAGATTAAAATGCTGGTTCCTTCACGATTAAAGTGCCTCCGTTTTTTTCCAGTTCTTCCTGTTAACTAAAACGTGCCCTCAATGTTCGCCGGCATCTTTATCAACGATAGATTCATAAGTACTTTTTTGGATTTATCATCGAGCTATGCGAACATCGATAAACCAGATGGCCGCCTTGTTTAAGTAATTTATGTAATTTTAACAAGCAGGAAACAAACGGATGAAAAAGACTAACAAAAGTATCACTCACATCAATCTCATCAGTCACTCGAATCAATCACTGAACTTACAGAAAAGACTGTGGAAGTTATCATTTATGTCTGCGCCTATACCTACGCCTACGCCTACGCCTACGCCTACGCCTACGCCTATGCCTGTGCATGTGACTACTCCTATGCTCATGTCGCGTATTATGTTTCTGTTTTTGTTTTTTGCAAAAATTATATGTGTTGAAACAGCACTAGCTATTATTCCCATTGAAGAGATAGCAGGTTTATCAGCTCCGTTAAAAGATGGGCACAAGGATCTTTCTCCGATAGGAGGAATTATTTGGGTGGAAGGTAAAATTATTGATAATTTGGTTGAGTTGAGTAATAGCAATATAGGAGTGATTAAAGACCTGGGGAGAGAACTTTTCTATCGCGTAGATTCGCACTCTTTTGTTCCTACTACGTTATCGTACCGAGTTGGCACGTATCTTCATCCTTCTGTTTTGGGCGAATTAGTAGGTATTTTGGAGGGAATAAAGTGGGTTGAAAAAGAGAAGGATGTTTTAAAAATCAGGGATGTTGATTATAGAAAATTCAATGATGATTCCCTTAAACGGATGCGAGAGGTTCTCTTGGGTGATCATCAAATGCAAATGTCGCTCGATAACAATATGCAAGATGCTTGGATTAAAGTTATGCAAATTAAGAAATTGAGGAATATAGAACAAAAGCGTCCATTGACGCATAAAGAAGAGCATTTTATAGAGGGGGTACTTAAGGATTTGCATCTATTATTGCCAATTCCCTTTAGTGATGGTGAATTTAGTGAAGTTGCACAAATGTACACTGCGGATGTGGATGCGGATGCGGAAGAAGTGGGGAGCGTACCATCGAAGCTGCGAGAGCATTATCTTTCTAATTTTAAAAAGGATGTAAATCGAATTACTTCTTTTCTTTATGAAGAACGAGATAATTATAAAATTAATAAACTATTGGGAGCATATCTCTGGCATAAAGTCGAAAACAAAGCAGATTTTTTGAGCTATTATCAGGGGGTCCGCCGTGGCATGAATGCTACCAAGATAAAAACCTCCTACAAAAAATTCTAGTTGGAGCTGATTACCGAGAATATTTTCATGAAGAATATTTAGTAGCGGGTAGTGATGCTGCAAGAGATTTCCTTAATGCGCGATTTGAAATTGGGCCACACGTGGGTTCGGACACGGACCTAAATAATACGAGCGGCTTTGATCAAAGTTGGTTTCGATATTGGAAACAGAGGCAAACGTCACGGATTCATTCATCTCTTGAGGAAAGGGTTTTTTGGTTGAGAAAATATTTTGACTCCAGCGCACCATTGTTGCCATATCGCAAAAGTAAAGTAGGAAATTTGACTTTTGCCGATTGCGCAGAAAGTACTGTGCGTAATTTGTTCAGAATAGTAATTGGAAAGAAGGGACGATATGACGTTAGTATTATTGATAGGTTGATTGATAACTTGCCTTGGCAGGTTATAATCCAACCGACATTTAATCAACGAGCATACGTACGAGCAGACGGTTTGATCGCCAATGACCTATCTGATCCGGTTAGCAATAGATTGGCGGAAATTAAGGATTTTTTTATAAGATATAACACAGATAGTGATCAAAATTCCTCTGTTGCTCGTAATGAGTGGGCGGCAATCCTTTCAAATATTCCTGGAGGAATTTATGCGCGAGAGTTTGAGGGGGTTCGTTGTGAAATTGATACAGGTGAGCGTGGTATAATATCTGTTTTGCGTGGGTTACTCGGGCTTCCGAATTCAGCAGGGTGGGTTGAGATATTCGATTTGTTTTCACGTGCAAGCAAACAGGAGTTTAGCATTAACAGTATAAATATCAATGCGCTTGGCCTGGGTCGGCTGGATTTTTCAACCAGTCAACAAGGAGATTTTGAATTGGTTTTTGCTGACGAACATTTTTATTTGGGCCCGCTTAATAGTGTGCATGTTCTTAACGAAGACCAAGTAAGTTCGAAAGAAATGACCGGGTTGTTAACTGAATCTAAGCAAATCGCGGTAACTGATTTGAATAGTGCGTCCATCATTATGGATTTACTTTCTCTTTACCCGCAGAGCGACAGCAAGACAGAGTTACTACTGAGAGAACATGCTCAGGGAAATAATTATTCGATTTATTTAATCAGGGCACATACCGAAAAGCAGATTAATGATTTATTGAGTGGTTTTGAGAGACAAGGAATTTCTTTAAATGATGAGATGGTACGTGGTCTGTACTCACGTTTTTCCAACGCTGAGTCAGAGGTGAATTTCCTTTTTAGACTTTTTAGTAATCAATTAAATTTAGTTGCACGTGATTTGTATTCCTTCAGTGAAGAGACTGGTGAATGTAGCTTGTCTATCACTTTTCGCAACTCAGTATATTTAGGTACAAAAGAACGATTGACTCAATTATTGCAGCGCATGAATGCTCCTGTCGCTTGTGTAGATGCTTTCGCAAGGCAGATAGCAGAAGAGAATGTAACATCTTCGTCGTTGGCAGTCGTTGTGAATAATCAAGGGATTGGCGGCTGAAGAAGATGAAAATGGTAATAAGGGGAGATACGTATTTCCTCAAGCTTCATCGCATATGTGCATATGTGTCACCGTTTGTATCTTGTGAGACAGATTATAGATCGAATTTTTATCCATAATTTTATCCATAAATATCTCAAAAAATTTCCAATTATTCTACGGAATTTGGTGTGAATTCTCAGTGAAGAAGTTAGTGAGGACGTTAGCAAGGAAGTTAGTGAGGAAGTTAGCAAGGAAGTTAGTGAGAAAGTTATTTTGGAAGATGGTTCTTTTATCATGAAAACTTCAAAGTCTTCTCCATGCCGCCCACCTCGTCCGATCATTTGCAAGCGTAAGTCATTGTTTTCTACATGATACGAGATAAATATTTTCGAAAGTTCAGGTAAGTTGACTCCGTGACTTAGGGCCTGTGTTGCAAATATCACTCGGATGTTACTGTTGGCCGCTAGTTGTTTCATGAAATCAATAACTTCACCGCCGCGACATCCTAGTGCCGGAATTCTGTGAAAGTTACAAAATCGCAACCACGCCTCGACTTCATTACGAAATGCGCAAAAATAGAGATAGGTTTTATCGTGATTATTTAATAATTTGTAAATAAAATCTTGCCTAAATGATTTTACAAACGAAGGTTGATATTCAAATAAAGATATAGGTTCTTTTTTTAATTGTCGATTTCCTAAATCAATCAGAAAAAGATGCTCAAAGCCTAGCGTGAAATCTCGTTTCCATTCATCTAATAACCTCGCATCCATTGATGCAGAAAGCCCTAATATGGGTTTTTCAGAGCACGCCAGTCCTAAAAAAATCTCCCATAATATTGGCCGAAAAGATAAACCCCAATAAAAAATCAAGTGAAATTCATCAAAGACTATAAGTATTTTTTTTTCCTGCTCCCCGATAAAATCGATATTTTCGAATGACAAAACTTCTGCTGTAGCAATTATAAAAGAGCACTGATTGCTTTTGAAATGACGTAGGCATTCTTTAGAGTGCCTTCGGGATTCGATTCTGTAGATATGCTTGAATTTTTCTTTAAGTCTTTTTTCCAGTTCGATAGCGATGGCCTTTAGTGGTGAAATAAATAAAATTCCCGAAATGTCATTTGACCCCGAGCCAGAAAAAATATCCAGGAGCATGGAGGTTTTTCCCCAGGCAGTTGGTGCCAAAAAAAGGGTCATAGATCTTTCGAGAAAAAAAGGCGTAATGGTGATATTTTTAGTGATATTTGTATTCATGTAAGGACTTAGTGCAACAGGAATGTGGAAAAAGAAATTTATAATGGGTTGATATTTAAAGGTTGCAAATCGTCTTTCCATGGATTTTCCTTACCACAAACTTTTAGCCATGGAAAAGAAAGTTGGAGATGTTTGAATTCATCAGTACGATATCCTGTAGTTAAATAGAGCTTTTTATATCCATCTTCATGCAGTATTAGAGCGAATTCTTCCCCTCTCATTTCGTTATTACCTAGATTGCTGTCTAGATAAATAGATGTATATTCTTTTGAAATTTTATTTTTGTGTTTGTCAAAATCTTTGGTTGATCGAAGGGTTAGTATTGTTGTATTATTTAATTTTGCATACATTTCCCATTCCATTCGCAATAAATCGTCGTCGTCGATATAAACATATTCAGCTGCAGCTGCAGCTGCAGTAGCTCCTGAAGCTGCAGTAGCTCCTGAAGCTGCAGGTGGTGTAGTATTTTCACGAAATTTAATAGGGACTTGTCCTGCAATCATTTTTGGAATTAATTTAACTCCCAATTCTTTACATTTTTTTTGAACGTTATCTTCTTCGTAATATGAAGTGACTAAAATAGCGTTTGTAAGTTGGTATTTTTCAATTAAATCTAATCCTGTTTCATTGAAACCGATCAACTCATAGTCAAATAAATAAACGATATGTTTATTTGAATAGTTTACGGTAATGTCGATCCAATGAGACAAATCTTCGGGAGTTGATATATGAGTTATTTTTATTTTTGCTTTTCCTTTTCCTTTTCCTTTTCCTTTTTCGTTCCTTTTATTATTCTCGATTTTTTCAAACTTCTCATCCCAAGTGCAATGAATTCCTTTATCATCATCACATATCAAGATCTCCGTATTATGATCAATCTCAATTTGGGGGACAAACCAGGTGGGAGGGCGTATTTTTGGCATTGATAAAATTATTTTAGTGCCAACGCCTTCAGTAGAGTTGATTTCAAAATCGCCACCCCATTTTTTTATTGTAAATTGGGCGTGATAGATTCCTAGCCCACTTCCAGATTCTTTATTTAGCTCCTTTCCATGAGAGATCCCTTCTTGTCCTAATTTATTAATGATAGAGGCAGGGATACCTTTCCCGTTATCTTCGACCACTACTTGAACATCATTATAAGCATCAAGCAAATGGATTGTTATGTTTCCACGCTTTTCTGGGAGGGCGTCAACAGAATTGTTTATCAGATTCGAAAGAATTCTTTTGAACTCGGTTAAATTAATTTTTGCAAATAAACCATAGGAGTTATCCAGATCACCATCTATGTTTAAATCTAAAAACTGGCGGTACTGCAATCTTTTTTCTGTAATAATTTCATCTATGCAACTTGATAATAGCTGAACCGATAATTGATCTGAGGGGGGATCGGAGGATAGTGAGGATACTTCGGAGGGGATATTGCTTGATAGTAGATCGTTGGCAATATCTTGAATCCTTCGTACTTGGCCTCTAAGGATAACACGTTCTGTCTCGGGCAGGATAAGGTCGATTCGCTTAGCAACCATGTTTAAAGATGACAACGGTGAACGTATATCGTGAGAAACCTGTCGAGCAAGTTTTGATAGAGATTCATTTTTTTTGATTTGAAATTCTAATTCTTCTTGTTTTTTTATTGACGATTTTAAACGCTCTATGCTTTTATGAATTTCATATACTTCGGAAGGTAATTTATTAAAATCCAATTCATTTTCATTTTTGTTTTTATTATCAGATAATATTTTAATTGGGTCAATAATATAGTGTTCGACTTGGGAATTAAAAATACTAGTTAGTACTTTTATGAATAATGTAATTAAAATGAACATTAGTAAGAGAATGACAATAAAGCTTAAAAATGGCACATAGTAGATGGATCCTTCTACAATACCTGTTTTATTGTCGGAAATTAGTAGAGGGTAAAACAATTCTGATCTGATAACGAGTGAATCGCATTTTGGTGAGGATATTGATGGTATTATTGATGCATTATTGTCATCGATCGTTAAATTATTATTTTTTTTGGGACTTACTTCTCGTTAGCAAAACACTATCTTCAACTATTGGCATCAAAACATTGGAAG
>JADGBS010000166.1 GCA_015231325.1 Oligoflexia bacterium
ATTGGCCCTCTGATATGCACCCCTTGCGACCTCTTTGGTCACCCCATAGTCATTTGAGGCCTGATCAACCCAGTAATCTTCAAGAGAATAAGAAGGCAAAGATGCACCCGGCGTTATGATCGTGATAAGACCAAGCTCTGACATTTGATGTTCAAACTCTATTAATTTCGCAAAAAAAGCATGGTTGGGTGCGATATTGTTTTTTATTCGTTTTACAGTTTCAAAAGCGTCTCTTAATGAAATAAATTTCTCGTGCATCAAATACGCAATCACCATAGTGCTAGAACGAGAAATCCCCGCTTCACAGTGTACTAGAACTCGTTCTCTCCCGTTACTATCCGCCAATGCATGCTCTATAAAATCAAATCCAGGTCTCACAAACCTTTCTTCAAAAGTCGGAAAATCTCGCAACATCGCTGCATCCATTTCGTCATCAGTAACAATGTGAAGATACTGAAACACAGTTGGAAATTTCGGCGGATAACGAAGCACACTAGAATGATGTTTGTGTCCAGTGATATTGACAATATGAGTAATACCAAGTTCTCTCAAGAGCGCCATATCTTCTGCTGGTTTAACCGAAGATAAAAAGAGACGGTCCGTAATTTTAGCAATTGCTTGTGATGTATAACCATGACTGGCGATAACAGCTTCGTCGCTTGCAACTAGTTGTCGTTGTGGAAGGGCGACTATTGCTGCTACGGCCATCGCTGATCCCGCTGTTTGAGAAGTGGCCTCAGGGGCTGCCGGAGCTGGAGAAGGGGTACGTCGTCGTTGTTGACGCGGTGATGGTGTCTTGGTCTTGGACTCCTCAGCAACTCCTCCTGCAGCACTGGATTGAGTGCCTCCTGCCATCACTCTATCTTGAACACCAACACAAAAAAACGACAATAAAATAATTAGTTTCAAAGTTCTTCTACGCATAACACATTTTCTCCTGTTTCATTGCTACAGAGTTACCGAATAATATTTACAATTTCATCAAATCGAGCAAGAACTCGATGTCTATATAGTGGGTCTGTTCCTACATTATTCATCATTTGGTTAAGTTGCCATCGCGTGAGAGGAGCCAGAATCTTCGCCCTTACACGGGGCTCCAAATTCACAAAGAACCAGTTTATATTGCGATCCAATCCTGCCACCAAACCAACAGGTGTTAGCAATTCGACGTCGAATCCTAATGGATACATCTCACTCCCTGGTTGAAATCCAAGATTCTCTACATTAAGTCTATTGACATAATCTGTACGTGCGGTCCCCCATGCTTGTCCCGGAAAAGACACGTCATTCAGATCCGGGTCCTGATTAACAGTTACTCTAGAGAAAAGTCGAGGATACCAACCACCTACCACAGCGGGTAACTTTATCACTCCACCGCAATACTGCCTAAAAGCGCCAGAGTGGTCTATCGCAACTATCCTACGTCCACCCCAAGTATAAAAATTGCCTCCGTTATATCTGTCCGGATTTCCGATTATGTAATCAAAAACCTGCATCGCATTTAGCTTGATTTCATCTATACCACCAATGACAATCGGCGGATATTCGCTGGCAGTTCTAGATAACGGCTCCATACCAGGGGCAATAACTACGCCTGCAGGAAGTGCCGGCAGAACAAGAAAATGTGGATTAAGGGTCAGTTGACTAGGAGGAAGTGGTACATTGTTCAAACCTAATCTGACGAAATACTGCACCGATCCTCGATCACCTACGGAAACATTTGTAGGTAATGCTGGTGCAACGTTCAAGACCCCCGCCCCGCCTAGATTATTATTGACTAAATTTTTTTGCACAGTCATAGGAACCATTTGAATATTTAGAAGTTCATCAAGTTTGTATGCTGCCTCTTCTGAAGCTGGATCTGAATTACGTTCATAACCCTGTTGTTCTTTCTTAAAAAGGGCCTCAATTCCATTCAATTGGAAAGTGGTCGGATCGTAGTATTTGAGAATCACTTTTGGTGCCGCTCCTCCCATCCCAGTTGGTTTGGGCCATACCAGATAGTTGTTTGATCGAAGAATACCTTCGAGTTGTGCCTTCAACGAGGCCACCCTGGCCACATCGCCGCTCTCGGCACAAATCCAAATGGCCTCCTGTAACTTGAATTGAACTTCCTCGACCTGTCCACAAGGGGAGGGGACAGGAGCGGGAGCTGGCATAGGCATAGGGACTGGCATTGGCGCAGGCAACGCCGCCAATGGCGGAGGCGGTGGCATATGTACTAATGGTGCAAGCACGGGAACTGGAATAGGTGCAGGTATTGGCGCCGGTCCAGGCGGCGGCACGGGCACAGGGGCAGGGGCTGCTGCAGGATGGTGCACGACTGGAGGCACTGGTGCTGGCGGTGGTGGCGCAGGAGCTGGAGCTGGAGCTGGATGATTATCTCCTCCTTCACATGCCACAAACAGAAACAAAAGTAAAAATAAGGATAGGTAAGAAAATATATTGCTTATCCGCATTATTGAATACTTAATTTGCATTTTCCCCATCTATCCTTAATTATCTATCTAAATAACCTGTCTAAAATTAATTTAGAATCGAGTCTGGCCAATCCATTAATTTAAAAAATATCCATCTACTGATGCGCTCATGATCCACACATGCTATTCATGAAATCTTTCCGCGCCATGAAGAATCTTATCTGTATTTCTAAGGACCCCATCATGGGCCGGAAATCCTGATAACTGCTCATCATCAGCAGCGCCAGCACCAGCAACGTAACCGGCATCCCCCGGAACCCGATATCTACGAGGAGGTACCGGTTGACCGAAAACATTAAAAGAATGGGTAAATGAATGCTCTCGTGGCATACCGTTAATAAAATGCCACTCCATATTACATCGAGCGCAAATAACGCTATTGCAGGCATCATCTTTTCCTGCTGGTGTTCCACAATAAGGACAAGGACGTATCTGTGATGCTGGATTTAAATAATCAGGTCGCTCTCCTGCTTCTCTTGCGGCCCTTACTTGTGCACAAGTTTGTCCAGTATGCGCCCGCAGATCACAAAGGTAACAATGATTTAACTCACAATTAGGACAATGAACCACTCCATTATGATCTTGATTGTCTGTAAATTGCAACACGTTGCAGCCCGGTGTAGGACAGAACTTGCTGGATGGCACTGCTAAAGGCGCCCTCTCTCCTTGGGCCGCACGTTGCAAGCGTAAAAGCTCAGCATAGTAGCTACGAAGTGTTCGGATTTCCCACTCATCAACAAGATTTAGGGCCAGATCTCTTTGGACTGCTGCATCTTGAGCACCACGAATCAGTATGTCTCTGCTCAAAATCATCTCATGCCTACCATCTTCCATACACTTCACGACAAAGCCTTCTGTTCCAAAATGCGCTCTTTGAGCGGCAACTGTCCGATATACATCGGCCGCATGCAACGCTGTTCTCTCTGCTGCTCCATGTAATGGGCATAGGAACGCACCTGGTTGGGCCACACTAAACGCTTCAGCACATACAGGGCAATCCACGTTGTCGTGCTTGTCAAAGACAACTGGAGGCATATCTTCAAGTAAATAAAACTGAATTACTGTATCATCCCCTACATGTGGGTTAACTTCATGCCGCAGGGCGACGAGGCGCTCTCTGAATTGTCTAATCACTTGTCGACGAATTTTAGGTGCTAGGTCAGGTGCCTTCCTATCCAACGTTGTGAAAGTCAACGGTCTATTTTGTGCAAAGTCAGGATGGAGATCAACATTGGCCAAATAAGCGCGTAGTTGATTGAAATCACCACGACTGCGCTCCTCTTTATCTATGAATACCATCAGATTAAATAAAAGCATCATTGAGTTTTGTGAAAAATAGTCATCAGACATTCGAAACCATTCAGGACCAATCTCGCCATAAAGACCGCCAAATTCATCTACTGAAGTTACCAAGTTATTACTCATGGCCTTTCCTTTTATCTCAATAACAAACGCTACATCGTCAGCTGTTTGCACTCCTACCAGCAAAATAAGCTCAGTAACTTGCGGCAAAGTTGGGTGCAGGCCAAAAAATTTATCCAAACCGCCTAACCCACGAGTAATTTCCAATCGGCGACCCTCGAGAGGAATTTCTCTAACATGTTGCAAGTAGTGTCCTGCTGTTTCTTGCTCAACTTCTTGCTCAACATGAACTGGAGCGAATGCTGCTGGTACCACTACCGGTGCTGGTTGGTCAAAAGGCGGATTTAAGCGAGGATGAGTTAGCAGGCGATTATAAGCATCCTCCCTACTACCTAAAGATAATGCCTCAGCGGCCAGAGCAAGTTCTAAAAATTCATTTATTATAAGTTCCCGTGTTTGCGTGAAACCATGTGGATAAGCAAAATAATGAGGTGTCAGTTGGGCACGAAGCTGCCCGACATTTTTGTTGATGAGTTTAGTAACAGAAGGTGGAAAATCACCAAACTCTGTATGTTGAATCGTCTCCGAAAAGTCATATTCAGGAGCAGGGCCCATTGCTGCTCCCTGCAGTAAGAGCGGTGTGTAGCTGATGAGCGTCAGAACCGCTAGCATTATTTGATGCTTTAATTTTTTCATTTTTTCTCCTTTTATCCAAGTTATAGAATAATAAAAACCGAAAACAGTCTAAGGAAATCTATCCCAAATCTAAACTATATTGATATTAACTGCTGTATTCCAAATAAGACCAAAAAAAAATGTATTACAAACTTTACAATTTTTTCCAACAACTTTTTTTTTAAAGTAATCACCAACTGTCTGAAATCACTACATCTACAATACCCATTATTTACGGCACATTTGCAGACTCTACCTGTCCATATAGAATTAAAGTGCAAAAAAAATTGGTCACTGCGGCCCCCAAAAAAAGTGTTATTTTGATAACCATGTATATCTGTGCCGATATCTAAACAAAAAGAAATTTGTGTTATCGTGGCAACATTGCGGTTGCTTCTTCAACGTTAAACAGTAAACAAATAAACGCTTAAATGGAGTTAATTATGTTAATTATGTTAATCATGAAATCGATTATGAAGCTGCATAAAAACAGACTAGCGATTTCCAACTCGATTACTACTATCTCTATCGCCGTCGCTGTTTTATTACAAACAAACAATGTCTCTGCAAGTAGTGCAGCACTAAATGAATTACCTGAAACAATCTCTGAGGTAATTGCCGATAGAAATATTAGACACATTGGGGATATTGTAAAAGTAAAAAGAAATGAATCCTTGACGAGAATTGCAGCAGCAGGTGGCCATGTTTACTTGGTCACTAATAAAGGTAAATTACTCATCTCCGCCGATTATGGGGCCAGCTTTAGAAAACGTAAATTGGGTAGATCAGAAGTAGTA
Source organism: Oligoflexia bacterium (assembly GCA_015231325.1). Classification (GTDB taxonomy): domain Bacteria; phylum Bdellovibrionota; class Bacteriovoracia; order Bacteriovoracales; family Bacteriovoracaceae; genus JADGAN01. The sequence continues at coordinate 5,315 of JADGBS010000166.1, forward strand.
CTTAATGTCGCTGCATCCGGTAATTTTCTATATGCGGTAACTCTTAATAAGCTAACAAGAGCGAAAGGGCTTTTTGTCTCCAGGGATCATGGATCAGCATTTTTCAACATTACTGATCGCCTAGGTATTACGGGCAAATCAATAGCGGTGGTAAGCATCGCCGCTTCAGGCAGTTATTTCTATATGCTCGTTGATGATCTTCTATCTTGCAGTAGACACCTACTCATCTCCAGCGACAACGGAAATAGTTTTACCGACAGTCAACACACTAATGATTTATTAGGTTACGACAAAGACTTTGAAATGGCCGCTTTCGGCCGCCACCTTTATCTATTTAATACTGAAACATTACTTATATCCCACGACTACGGAGTAAGCTTTCCTTTCATTAATAATCCAAACGTTAATAATTCAAACGATCTACTAGTATACCCAGGCGACGCTTATGACCCAACATTACCGGTCAGCATTGCTGCATTCGGTAGTTACGCATATGCAACAACGGCCAATAGCAAGAAATTATTCATTTTCAACAGTGGAAGTGACTATGGAATAAGCTGCAGCACTACAAGTATTGATAGTTTAGGCCCTGAAGGCGAAAGTATCGGAACCCTCTTGGCAATCGCCGCATCCGATTCGGATGACAGCGGCCACCACCATATTTATGCGATAACTGCCGATGGTAGAAAGTTACTGATCAGGGCGCTAAGCGCTAAGCGTCAACTGTAAACGATGGTTGTCATTAAAAAATTATCTTTAAACACCCTCTTTTTTACACGGCCACCACTTGTAATAATCTAACCTAGCTAACCAGTTACATTTACGTTACATTTGCACAATTCCATGACCTGCCCATACGCGCCCAATTTCACAAAAAATTATTTTTTTTGAGCTGTTTTATAAATTAGTTATACTCGGCCCGCGGTAGCGGCTCCCAGTAGCGGCCCGTTACTCGGCGATAGTTGGGAGTTATTGGCAGTTATTGATAGTTATTGATAGTTATTGTTAGCTAATTAATTAATCAGTTACGTTTGCACTTAAAAGGAGTTTCTTCTATGAACATGACAAAATCGATGATCCACTTCCCGCTGTTTATTGCATTACTCTTTTCATTTTACGCCATGGCAGTACTTGCTGCTGATTCCAATATCAGTGTCAAGGGATACGCCTCAATCAAAGGACGTCCTATGGACAAGGATTTTAAAGTTTCTGTGCTTGATTCCTTTCAAGATGTCCAACAACTTTTTTCCGAAATGCGTCAAGACGACCGCAATCACACCCAATGTTTTAACCGAGCACACTGGTGGTGCTACACCATGGAGCGCGACCACGGAGTCAAAAGCATGAAAATTTTTCTCCTTTTCACTAAACGTTTCCGTAAAACTCTGGATCCTAAATGGGATTTTCATGTAGCGCCAATGGTGGCCAGTTATAACGAGCACGGGGAAATTCAAGAATACGTGTTAGACCAAACTTTTATGAATAATCCACTCCGTCGTGAAGAATGGGTAAGAAATTTCTCTGAAGGGAAACCTTGCATTGAAGCAAGTACCTTCCCCGAAGGATATGCCAAAGACGAACAAAATTGGTGCTATATTATTCGAGTACCAATGTACTATCTGGCCCTTAACGAAATTCGTAAAACCGATACTGGATCTAAACCGGCCGCTATTCAATGGAATAAATGGGAGCTGAAAAAAGCAGAAGAGGCATTCGGCGCGCATCCCATCCTTCGAAGGTTTGGCATATTATTCAACGGCATTTTATAGCCGTCTATAATTAAAATTATAACAAAATTACATATTCTGTCTTTACTGGTTAAATTAATCATAATATTATCAACTTCGAGGCTGGTCTTTTCGACCTACGACGTGAGTTTGTAATGTCATTCAATTTATTTTTCTATTTCAACTTTGACGGAGGAAACTATGCTAAATTCCAAAAGGTATCACTGCAGTTTTTTACTAATGCTAGTATTGACATTGGCAGTCAATTTTAATACTGCCTGGGGAGGTTTCAACATTGAGGATGGTAAAGCAAAGCTCAACATCTCAGCTGATATAATCCCCGTCTATGAATCTAAATCGATAGATACCTACAATGCACAAACCTTTGATATAGAGCGCGGAAGACTTTCGTTTAAAGGGAATGCTAATGAAAATATATCCTTTAACGTTCGTTTACGTTTTCAAAGAGTTGATACCTCATCTGTTGTAAACTCTACCCCCGGAAGTACTGCCGCTAACTCCACTTTTAAGTTGATCGATTACGCATTTGTCGGGTATAAGTTTATGCCTGAGTTTGCAATCTACGCTGGAAAAATGGGATTCAGAGCAGGATATGCAAATTACGCCTCTGGCACCACCCCACTGACTAGAAGTGCTTTTGGTTTTATGTACACTGGCGCCAGCAGTTACCAAGCAACTATTGCATCCAACAGTGCCGCCATAGTTGATAGTTATGGCGTCGGACTAAAATTAGGTGGTGCTGCTCTTGATAATAAAATCAGCTACGGTTTAACCATCATAAACGACAATGATAACACCACACGTGGTAACAACAGCGATCGTAAATTCGACACTGTAATTGGTTTCGCTTATAACCATGGAGGCAAGGCAGCTGACTCTGATGGATACGACGTTGATGGCGATCTACGATTATCTACAGGATTGGATTATGCGCAGCAAAGAGGAAAGGATGTAGCTGAAAGACGAAGTCTTGCTCCGTTTATATTTCTATCCTACAATAATATCATTTTCCATTCTGGATACACCGGCGAACAATCTCGTGGCAACCCAGATAAAAACTACTTTATTGCTGAGTTAGG
>JADGBS010000167.1 GCA_015231325.1 Oligoflexia bacterium
TTGTATAGGGGATATCGGACCCCTTAAACATTTTGTGGAATACTATAGAAAGGGCGACTCCCGCAGATGACCCAAACCAGGTCATAGATCACCATACCCAACCGTATAGGTCAGTATTCCCCAATACTAACCACCCTGATCCAAACATAATTTTGTGAGTGGAATATTATCAAAAAGCGATGAGGTAACGCCCAATCCTAGCGCCGTAATCCAAGATGCCGGAGGTAATTGTTTTACCAGCATTAGTGAAGCAGAATAAAACAAACCCCATAAAAATTCTACATTGGAATATCCCATCTCTTGTTATTTTCATTCGCTTTTTTTATCATATTCTCGGTCATATCGACACCGAGCACTCTCCCTCGTTAACCTACCAGTGAACGAGCAACGAATGCATCGTTGCCAGCACTATAACTTTCCATTTGCTGATTTTTTTCGTTGTCAATCATTAGGACCTCGCCTGCACTTTTTAAAACAATAATTTAACGATTCAAAATTTAGATTAAATGATCATCGTAGGTATTTTTGCATGCACAAAACTCTAATTCCACATAAAACTTAGGAAACACTTTACATCGCACAAATCCCGAGTGAACTGCTTAGGCTAAAAAACTGCACCACGTTTTTAATCTGGACTGCGCCAATTACTTTCAGTAAAATGAAGCACTCAAGGGGATGGAGTCCCCCGTACAAACCGCCCGGTCTGATTGCTTGTTTATTCAAAATTAATGCTGGGACGATGACTCCTACTCAATTTTTGGTTATCAAATAACTGAACTCACTTAGAAACAAGAGTAGGAGAATTTATGCTGATCGAACAAATTCAATTAGTCCCACTGGTCATTGCAGTTACAATTTTGTTATCATCGATAATCTCTTTGAAATTTGGTTTATCGGTTGCCATCATCGAAATAATATTAGGGGCATTTGCCGGTAATTTTCTTGGACTAAAAGCGGAACCGTGGATGCTTTACCTTGCTAACTTTGGAGGAGTGGTACTAACATTTTTGGCCGGAACCGAAATTGATACGCGAGTAATGAAAGAAAAATTCAAAGAAAGTTTTCTTATTGGTTTTTTTTCATTTCTCCTCCCCTTTTTGGCCGCTGCTACCTACACCTACTGGATCGCCGGTTGGACTTTATCGGCATCGCTAATTGCGGGGACAGCACTGTCGACTACTTCACTGGCGGTGGTCTACTCTGTACTCATCGAAATGGGATTATCAAAAACGGAACTCGGAAAATTATTGATGGCCGCCACATTTATCACCGACATAGGAACTGCATTGGCGCTGAGTATTCTTTTTGCACATCCAACCCCCTACATGATGCTATTCTTGGTTATATCGGTGTTAGTAATTTGGCTGGCGGTTAAATTTTCTCATCACATATTCTCTAGTCCGCGACTAAAAAACAAAGTTATTGAACCCGAAATTAAATATATCTTCGTTCTGCTTGTGACATTAATGTATTTCGCTAATCTAGGAAATGGCCACGCAGTATTGCCCGTCTTCATTATGGGACTACTAATGTCTAAACACTTTAGCGAAACTTCGGTGGCCAGCGATGTAAGAAATAGACTTCGAACCGTGGCCTACGCCATGATCACTCCAATTTTCTTTATCGTTGGCGGTCTTAAGATTTCGTTTACGGTACTTATTGGTTCAGCAGTTTTGTTTATGGTCCTATTCATAATCAAAATCGCCGCTAAATTTGTGGGGGTATACTTTCTGGCAAAAAAATTTATCCCTCATGGATCGATGTATACCACGCTACTCATGTCGACCGGTTTAACATTTGGTACCATCTCCAGCGTGTATGGACTTAATGCCGGAATCATCAACCAGGGGCAATATTCAATTTTGGTTGGCGTGGTCGTTGCTAGCGCAGTAATTCCAACATTCATTGCGCAAAAATGGTTTGCCCCGGTTCATTCTGAAGACATTACTGATATTGAAAATAGTGATAATCAGAAGTAGAAGAACGTTCTCCCGATCTCGCTTCTTAATAAAAAACTAAAACATTCGCACTCAATATCGATGAATATTACAGGGGATGTTTTTCGTATAATTAAATAGGTTAGAGTATCTTCCCTCTCATGAAATCTTTATATCTCTTTGCGAGAAGGTATTACCGAAAGTGTGATCGCGCCTTTGCCATCTTCAAAAGTGGCCTCTTCATTTTCAATGGCCAGAGTTTGTGGATTTGAAATGACAACTTTTTTACCTTTCTTATCCAATTTACTGATAATAAATTCTGTGTATATTTGATGATATTTTTTTTGACTTACTTTATCGGTAGAATCTATGTCCCTAATTTTTGTAACATCGATAAATATTTTTTCATTTTCTCTTTCATCAATAATGGAAGCAGTTTGTCCTTTAACTACTAAATTGGCGGTAAAGGCTTCTTTGTTAGGCATAGTCATCTTAATCTTTAATTCATGAGCATTGCTAGCTAATGCAGAAGAGATTGTTAGACAAATTAAAAGTAAAAAAGAAATTGATAATTTCATACATGTCCCCTGTTTTTAAATAAACGATTTAACGGTCCACCGTTCATTCCTTCAATTGGCAGGTATATTGTTATAGAATTGTATATTAATTTTTATAATGTATCAAGGAATTCAATATTTAGTTGAGTAATTTGAGTTTACACAGTAACTGGCAATAATTTTTATGATCAAGCAAACAGACTTTGAATACAGAGATGAAATACTTAATTATGTTTATCCCTTCCATCGCAATAACGGGTACCAGAGTTTCTCAATTTTTCCAACCGGGGGAGCGAATGGACAGCTGTCGACGGCCCATCATTTTCTCAATCATTGGCCACTTCACAACTCTACTCATGGACCTTTCTCTAACCCGGACTTTATCTCCAAACTTACCCAGTTTTTCTGAAAAACGATCGACAGCATCTGCAACGGCAACGTATAAGTTTGAAGAAGATTTTTGCAGAATTACATTCCTAAATCTACCTCCTTGCGAAAATAATTTAACAGTGAACAGGTCTGGACCTACTTGTCTGGGAGAATTTTCCATACTAAGTGTGACAGTTACGTTACTTCGATTAAAATTTGGAAATCGCTCAAAAATCGTTGCCAATCTTTCCTTTACCACTGCAACCGCAATCTCAGATTTTTTTAGATTTTTAAAGATAACCTTCATCATAAAACCTCTCCGTTTTAGGATTCCTAGTCTTTTTTCCTGCACTAAAGATAGTATCTTTTTCATTAATAGCAATAGAATGTAAGATTTAGTTATAAAAAGATTTCTAATAGTGACTCTCTTCGACGTTGGAGATAAATAAGTTAAAAATAGTAGCATGAAATCGAAAACCAAGGTCGGCCTGCCCGAAGGGGCCGAGCAGGATGCGAGGATCAACTTTGGTCACAAACACGGATGTTTGAATTAACGCTAGAGACATAAAATGTCTCCTAAACTATTAACTAGTGCATGTATAATATGGTATCACGTTATCAATAAGTTCTTTATTCTATAGCAACCAATACATTTTTGTTGACGTTAGAATATAGTTTTTAAGAGATAAAGGGGACATAATGATAAGTAATTACGTTAAATCCAGTGATGGTGTAAAAATTCATTATACAATTTCAGGACAAGGGGAAATAGCTCTTTTATTTGTTCATGGGTGGTTAGGAAACGGACAATGGTGGAATTCTCAATCAGAGTATTTTTCAAAAAATTTTACTGTTGTTCTAATGGATTTGGCCGGCCATGGCAAATCAGATAAATCAAGGAGCAATTGGACCTCGAAGCAATATGCAGAAGATATAAAAAATGTTTCCGAACAAATCAAAGCTAATAAACTTATTTTGATTGGTCACTCCATGTCCGGAGCATATGTTGCAGAAGCAAGTATCCTTATTCCCAAAACTGCTGCAATTATACTCGTTGATACTTTACAAGATCTTGATCAGATAATGACTATTGAACAGGCAAGTCAAATGTTTGAACTATGTCGCAAAGATTTCAAGTCAACCGTTGAAAATATACTTCCTCAATATCTATTTGCCAAATCTTCTCCTAAAGCTATTTGTTCAAAAATCCAAAATGAATTCCTTGCATTTGATCCCAATTTAGCAGTTTCCATTCTAGAACCACTTTATAAGATGGATATTCGAGAAATAGCAAAAAAAGTAATCGTACCTGTTCGTGCAATCAATTCTAACTTTTCTCCAACAAATTGCTTTAATAACCAAAAATACTTTCATGATTATAATTACTGCGAAATTTTAGGAACGGGCCACTATCCTATGCTCGAAAAACCAGAAACGTTTAACCAACTGCTCGAAGAAACACTCAAACAAATGAAAATACCAGTTTGATCCGCTTTTGGGCAATAACTGGCAATGTTTTAATGAATTAGTCGATTGGAAATGTCATTAAAATCTTCCTGTATCACTCCAAAGGCGTAATGAGTATAACAAGTAGAATAAGTAGAATAAGTAGAAGTAGTTGAAATCCGATTCTTATCTACATTCAGGCAAAACCAAAAACCATCTTCATCATCGTTATTATTACTATCTGCCAGGAAGTAAGCACCTTAATCCCATTTTACCAAGGGTCGTGGCCCGATCACCTCTTTGTAAAATATAAACGACCTCTCTATGTCCGTTACGGCAAAAGTAATATGATTCATAGAAATTTTCGTATCTGCCATAATTCTAAGTGTCTCAATTAAAAATTTTATTTATCGTAATTTTTTCATCTTAATTTTGTCTATCCTTCCACGCTTCTATCAGCATAAACGCTGGATGAGAATTGTATTCCTCAAATTTTTCCGGATTTTTCTCTTTGAGCGCTAAAATCGGTTTCATATTTACAACCTTCCTTAGAGTAAAACCTGCAGCTATCACCGGATTGATTACCTCTTCGAAGGGACGATAATGACTAGTTACAACTACCGATTCACCACCAAATCCACTCCAGCTTGCAGATACTTTCTGTACCCCAAAAGCGGCAGTAGGTTTGTACCATAGAAAAGCGCCTGCAGGATCCATAAGTGAAAATACCAACCGCCCACCAACTTTTAACACTCGCCAAAACTCCCGAAGAGGTACTGACCAATCTCGAACATAATCGATGGCTAAAGATGAAGCAACAATATCAAAAGTGCTATCTGCCAGCATCGGAAGTGGCATAGATAAATCAGCAATAAAAAAATTTGCCTTACCAACATTACTGCTCTCACATACCGCTTTATCTGCATCACCCGAATTATTTAAACGTTTACTTGCCAACGCAATCATTTTTGGAGAGATATCAAATCCGGTTACCTCAGCACCATGTTTAACTAGATATGAGCTAAGAATTCCTGGACCACATCCAGCATCAAGAATTTTGGACCCACTAATCTCGCCAGCTCCTCCTAATTGCGCACGCATTGCCGGATGTTCGATATAACCATTCTCCACTTTCGTTTCCGCTAACTCGGAATAACGTTCGGCCAAAGCTTCATAGGCATCCAGCGCTATTGGTTTTTGAACATATTGTTCACCCATAAGAATAACTCCTTAAAACTCAAATAATATTTGTATGAACATATAAATGTTACTAAAAAATCCTTTTGAAAATATATTTCGGTAATAACTTAAGGAGTATCGCTACTAATACCCACCGTTTAGTAATATATACTTTCTCGCATTTGCGTTCAATCGCGCGATAAATTTGCAAAGCTGCTTTCTCTGCCGGCGCTACCCAAAATAGTCCTTCCCCCTTGGCCATAGCGGTGTCAACAAAACCAGGAATTATTTCTGTTACAACTATTTCTTTCGCCAAACCTTGCTTGAAAATTTTATGTTGTAATGCCTCAAGATAATTACTAACAAATGCCTTACTCGCTCCATATGTTGAACCACCCATCCCTCTGATCGCCGCTACAGAAGAAATACCCACTAAATGACCAGCTCTCTTTGATAAAAAATATTTTATCGCCACATTGGCCAGCGCTGCAAACGCCATCACATTTACTTCAATAGTCTCTTGCTCCTTTATCCATTCCATTTCAGGATTGATATAACCAACTCCGGCATTGAGAATAATCAGGTCAACGCTCTCCATTTCTTCGATTAGTTTTTCTAGAGACAACATCGACTGTGGAATTTTAGTTATATCCGTACATCGAATATAACTTTTAGTTTGCAGCTCTGATTGTAAATTGGTTAACAACTCTGAACGTCTAGCAATCAGTCCTAACTGGTACCCATTTTTTGCCAGTACTAATGCAATCTCACGTCCAATGCCAGAGGATGCTCCAACGATAATTGCTTTTTTCATTTAAGAGTGCCCTCCTTTTTTAAGTCATTTATCCACAATTCAATCACGGGCGACAAGTCGGCCATCATCGAGAAATGGTTATGGTTCTTTATCACCTCAAATTTTGAATCACTCAGCAGTGTGGATGCAAACTTAACATCTTTGTACGCAAAACATTTTTCTGCTACAAATAATAGACAATGGCAATTGACCTTTCGCAAGGCGGACTCTAAGTTTGGCCAATCATTCTCAGCAGTTCTTAGTGCGGTCAAAGCTTCTGTATCAGCGTTCAATAAATTTTTTTCTCCCACAGAATCTAGGTGCATCATTGATTTCCATAAATTCCTCCATGCCACTGGTCCCTTGCTCAACGTTGTAAGTACCAGATCATTTTCCATCTTGAAGGTTGATTTTATTTCAAATCCACCCAACATCATCCCCTTTATTCTTGATGGAATTGCATTATAAACACCGAGGGCAACTTTGGCACCCAATGAATATCCTAAAATAAAAGCTTCCTGAATTTCTAATTTATCTAATACTACAATAACGTCTCCTGCAACTTTTTCTAATGAATATTCTTCGGCAGAATGTGGCCTACTACTCATGCCATGCCCCCTAACCTCAACTGCAAGTATTTTGAAATATTCACTCAGCTTTTTTACATACCCATACTCATACCAGGATTCTAAACTCATTCCAAATCCAAAGAGCAGAACCAGTATAGGGCCGAATTGGTTCTCTTTCTCAAATTTATAATGGATATTATACATGCCATCAGCAGTACTAACGGTCGTTACCTTGTCTTTAATACTTGCCATACCTTGATTTCCTTCATTATCATTTTTTCGATTCATTTTGCCCACGCTCGTACAAGAAGAAGTGCAATAAAAACAAAAAATTAAAAATAATAAAAAATATTTTTTTGTGTCCATAAAGTTTGAGAGGTCATCCCATTGTTTTGCAATATGAAAAATAAAAACTATAAGCAATTCAACCACGATATTACTTTGTTTGTTAATTCATCAATACTTGTAGCGCTCGTTTCTACATTCAATACTAAATCACACTGTTTACGACATTCATCATCAATAATAAATAGCGGTCGAGAGTGTTCTAAATAATAATTTAGTTCATCGTAGATAGATCCATGCATCAAGTCCGAATTTTTTTCACGGAGCAACCTCCTGGCCAGAGCAATATCCAGGGGGGTATCTATTAGTACGAGTTGATCAATGTAAATGGCCGTTGCTGTATGTCTTCTTCCGAGCGGGGCATCGAAAATAATATATTTAGTTGGAACTAAACCTTTACCGGTTAAAGGACAGCTGACATCTTGGCCATCCTTCAACATTTTTAATACTCTCGCCAACTCATCATATTTCCAATCATTAAAATTCCTACTTTGTTTATACCACATGACCAAATCATCTGGTCCAGATGATATCGGATCAAAATCATCCCAGAAAATTGCTGTCACATTTAATGCTTTACTTAGCGATTTTGCTAGCGCAGTTTTTCCTGCACCAGAAATACCCATAATGGCGATAACTTTTGGCAGCGGTAGCGGTAGTGATGATGAAGTCAAAGTTGATTTATTATCTGTTTTTTTTCGCAATGGAAAATTCATGAATCATATTCCTAATTAAAATTTTTTTCTAATTCCTCATCACTGGCCCATCTGTTTTCTTTTTCTAAGATATCAATTTTCCGTAAGGCAGTCTTTCTATTCAGCGATTTATAAGGACGATTTTTTATAGTTGTATAATTCAATCCCTGAAAATCAACATGCAT
>JADGBS010000168.1 GCA_015231325.1 Oligoflexia bacterium
ACATAATGATTACGGGCAGGAAGACAAGGCGAGTCGCCGAGGCGTACTGTTAGTACGTCGCAGGCGATGAGTCCGAAGTATGACGAACTCGTAATCATTATGTGGAAGACTATATTACGATTTTTTTATTTATCAAGGAGTTGTTTATGTCAGACGCATTGGGAATGATTGAAACTAGAGGTTTTGTTGCGATGGTAGAGGCATCAGACGCCATGCTTAAGGCCGCAAAAGTAGAATTGGTTGGTTATGAAAAAGTCGGTGGTGGTTTAGCAACTGCCATTATTCGTGGTGATGTTGCAGCTGTAAAGGCCGCTACTGAGGCCGGAAGTCGCGCTGCTGAAAAAGTTGGAGAACTAATTTCAGTACACGTTATTCCTCGCCCTCACCAAAATATCGAAGAAGTTTTACCTTTAGGTAGAGGTTCTGCGGCCCCAACGAAATAACCGCAAATAATGCAAGCAAAAGGATGTCAAACAAGTAGGTAAATATGCAGATTGCGAAAGTGATAGGGACGGTAATTGCTACAAGGAAAGATGAAAAGCTCGAAGGGACGAAGTTGTTGGTAGTGCAAAGCGTAAATGTGGATGGGACTCCTAAGGGCGGAAGTGTTTTGTGCGCAATTGATAGTGTTGGTGCCGGGCCAGAAGAGATTGTGTTGGTGACCAGTGGTAGCTCAGCGCGACTCACAGAAGTGACCAACGGTAAACCGGTCGATGCCGTGATTGTCGCTATTGTTGATACCATTGAAACAGAGGGGATCGTTCGTTATAACAAAGCTTAACAACCAAGCTTAGCGTTGGCGGTAGCAAAGGATTTTTTTGATGAAAGTTAGTGAATCTCAATTGGACGGGATTGTAGATAAAGTGGTACAAGAATTAAAATCTAAGCAGAGCGAGAACGTTCGTGAAGTAAATTGCGTAAAACGAGTAGAAGTTAGTCGTATAGATGTAAATCAAGTAACGAATATCCGTTTTGATAATGATAATAGTTATTTCGATAAAAGCTGTGAATATGGTTGTTTTGAGACTATCGAAATGGCCATTGCCGCAAGTAAACGTGCCTTTCAGGAATACCAACAGATATCACTGTCCCAACGTGGACGGATAATTGTCGCTATTCGTAGATTCGCACGCGAACGGGCAAAAACTTTGGCCCAAATGGCCCGAGAGGAAACCGGATTAGGACGTTACGAGGATAAGATTAAAAAAAACTATTTGGCCATTGAGAAAACACCAGGTACAGATGATATCTCGCCGCAAGCATTTTCTGGAGACCATGGTCTCACGCTTATTGAGTTTGCACCATATGGAGTTATAGGTAGTATTACACCCTGTACTAATCCATCCGAAACTGTGATTAACAACGGAATTAGCATGCTGGCCGGAGGGAACACAGTGGTTTTCAATCCTCATCCTGCGGCAAAAAAAGTGTCCGCTTACACCGTGTCTTTGCTCAATCAAGCAGTTGTCGCTGAAGGTGGTCCAAAGAATTTGCTGACTACCGTTGTAAACCCGACGATAGCTACCGCTAACCAATTGATGGTTCATGCAGATGTCGCATTGTTAGTCGTAACCGGTGGTCCCGCTGTAGTTAAAGCTGCAATGAAATCAGGAAAACGGGTGATCGCTGCAGGGCCGGGAAATCCTCCAGTGGTAGTAGATGAGAGCGCTGATCTAGAAAAAGCTGCTAAAGATATCCTGACTAGCAGCAGTATGGACAACAATATTATTTGCGTGCTGGAAAAGGAAATTATCGTAACCCAAAAGGCACATTCCGCATTTAAAAAAGCATTCAAGAATGCGGGAGCATACGAAATATCTTCATATCACGGAACGCGCTTAACAAAGTTACTGATTGACGATACTGGTCATCCAAATAAACAGTTCGTAGGAAAAGATATTGGCGTGATTTTAGCAGAGATTGGTTTACCGGTAGATACAACCACTCGCTTGGCCTTTATAGACACAGAAGCAAATCATCTCTTCGCTAAAACCGAATTATTAATGCCCATCATTCCATTGATCACAGTTTCTAATATTGATCAGGCCATTGGTTTGGCCTATCGTTTGGAAGGTGGATGTGGCCATACTGCAGTTATTCATTCACGCAACATTGAAAATATGCACAAGATGGCACTGAAAATGAATACTGCTATCTTTGTAAAAAATGGTCCGGCCTTGGCCGGAATAGGGTTTGAAGGTGAAGGTCCATGTTCATTTACTATTGCAGCACCAACAGGCGAAGGAGTAACCACTGCCAGACATTTTGTTCGCGCACGTAGGTGCGTATTAGGACATGGATATTTTAGGATAGTATGAATGTGAGATATATATTATATATACCAGCAAGTAGGTGTTTATGCGATTAGCACGAGTGGTTGGGACAGTGGTTGCGTCTACCAAAGACAAGGGATTGCAAGGGGAAAAATTGTTGGTAATTCAACCCCTGGATGAACAACTGAACGTTGCCAGCGATGAAGTGGTAGTGGCAGTCGATTGTGTTGCTGCCGGTCCCGGCGATTTAGTTTTTTATACACTGGCCAGGGAAGCGACCTTTGCCCTAAAAAACTATAATGCCCCAGTAGACGCAGCAGTAACTGGTTTTGTAGATCAAGTTAATGTAGAAGTTGAGGGTAAGGTCGATAACCTAATATTGGAGTAACGGAGTTACGATGAAACTAGGACACGTGCAAGGCAATGTAGTTTCTACCATCAAGCATCCATGTTTTCATGGGCAGCGAGTTTTAATAGTACAGCCGTTGAACCTTTTGGGTGAAAAGGACGGACCAGCAGTACTGGCATGTGACAGTGTGTCTGCAGGACCGGGTGATGTCGTTCTATTACAACAAAATGGAATTAGTGCCCAAGAAATCTTGGGAACCAAGAAGGATCCACTGCACTCGGTAATTGTAGGAATTGTAGACCGAGTATGTAGATAAGGTAGTCTGTGTAAATAATGAATGCAACAAACGGGTACAACTTGGATAACGATAACCAGGATAACAGGATAACCAGGAAAGATATAAATGAGTACTAAACCACATTTCGAATTACGCACTTTGATTTTTATTGATAGTATGCAACCTCAATTGGCGCAGTACACTGCCAAAGACAATCGTGTGTATGACCCAGCAGAATATGATGCCGCCCTCATGATTGAAATCGCTCCCGCAATGGAGATTCATGGACTGATAGATTTGGCATTAAAAGCGACGGGTGTTCGATTAGGTTCGGTAGTCACCGAGAGACAATTCGGAATGCTGCAGGTTCACCATCATGACCAAGGAGAGGTTAAAGAGTCAGGCAGGGCAATTTTACGTGCGACATCGCTTCAAGAAAGCGATAGAGCTGAAGTCAAAATTCTTACCAATAAAATTATTCGGGCCATTGCTCAAGACCATGCAATTATGTTTACTGGTTTGGCGAAAGGAAATATGGTGGTGGCCGGTGAATCAGTGTTCCTTTTGGAAACAACACCCGCCGCTTATTTAACCGTTGCGTGTAACGAAGCGCTGAAAGCAGCTAACGTAAAATTGATAGATATCATTCCCTATGGTGCTTCCGGACGACTGATAATGAGTGGTTCGGAGTCAGAGATTGACTCTGCTGCTGAGGCAGCGCTAGCAATACTACATAAACTTAATGATGAACTAAAGAGCAAACAAGAATCACAACTTCGCTAAAAATAAAAAAGGCCCACGAATAAATGAACCATCAAAGATCAAAAGATCATACGGAACAACTCGATTTTTATAAAAAAGAAATAGTGAAAGTGGTTCACCTCATGTACCAACGACAGTTTATTGCCGCTAGCGACGGCAATGTCAGTGCCCTCTTAGACGATGGAAATGTTATTACTACCCCCAGTGGAATCCCCAAAGGACTTATAAACGAAGATGATTTGGTAATTGTTAACAGGCATGGAGAAAAGATTGCAGGTGCTGAGCATTTGCAACCATCCAGTGAGTTAAAGATGCATCTAAGAGTATACGAACTTCGTTCAGACGTACGTGCGATAGTTCACGCGCATCCTCCAATCACCACCGCATTTTCAGTGGCCAACGTGCGTTTGAGTGACGTAATCCTACCAGAAACTATCTTCACTTTGGGAATGATTGAGTTTTCTGAGTATGCCACTCCTACAACAGAAAAGGTTGCAGAGTCCATTAGTGAGGCCGTCGTAAGCAATGATGTAATTGTACTTACACGTCATGGCTCATTAACGGTAGGAAAAACATTGATGGAAGCATTTTCCAAACTTGATTCGCTGGAACATACCTGCAAAATTATTTGTGAGGCAATGAAAATATCTGGAGTAGTTAACGCTTCTAGTTCTTCAGCAATACTTACACCCCTGCCGGCCGTGGAGGTTGAACGTTTAAGAGAGATTAAAAGGAAAATTTCGGAAAGGGGTAAGTGTCAGAATGGAAATGGCCGCTGTAAAGGATGTCCTGAAAATCACGATCAACTGTGCTCAGACAAAGAGAAAATGAAAGTGGAAGTGGAAGTGGAAGTTGAAACAGAGTTGGGCAAGGAAGAGGATATTTTAAGTGAAAAGAATATTTCATATATTGTTAATGAAGTGGTAAAAAGATTGGCCCTTTAATCAAGGAAAAAAACTGAGCTTTTCAAAAAGATTTAAAAAAAAAGATAGGGATTTATTCGATGCATTATTCGAAGAAGTTATGCAGTCCCTTCCTGAATCTATCAGATCACGCTTACAACAATTAACCATAATTGTACAAGATGAACCGGATAGTAACGACATTATTGACGACAATGAATCGGACAATGAGGATACACTAGGCGTTCATTTTGACGGAAATCAATATGTTAATAACAATCTGTCTAAGGAAGAAGTCATTTGTTTTCCAGAGCACATAAAAATATTTCGAGGTCCATTGATGCGCGCTTATGGTAAATCGCATAGATATCTAAAATCACAGATTAGAATTACAATATTACACGAATTTGGACATCACTTAGGTTTAGATGAAGAAGAATTAGAAAAAATAGGTCTGGACTGACCGGTAACTGATCAAAAGACGAAAAATCTTCGTCTAGAATAAATAAGCTGATTATACAGTTTTTAATTTCAGCACAAATCAACCACTAGCTATAAAATCAATTTGATACATATTATTAATGTTACTTAATAGTGACTGTTAAAATTCTGGGCATTTACAAAAATTGTTAAGAAAAAAATTATATTTTTTGTTAACAATTTTATTTTTCTTCTTAACAATCCAAAACAAAAGGAATATAAATCACAGGCGGTTGTTGTTGGTTCATTTATTTAACGCTTATTAAAACAGGAGTTTTTGTATGAAAAACAAATTTTTTTCATCACTTGTTGCAACATTAGTCATCTCTCTTAGCACTCTACAACTTCCTTCGCTTGTTGCCGCTGAAGGTGCCCCAGTTGCTGGTGATAGCTCATCAACAGTAAGTACCAGGATGCATATTGGTCTGGATATTGTTAGTTGTGAAGTGGCCTTACTTAATAGTTCAGATTACATTATAGGAAGATTTTATGGAACATCCGCACGGATGTCGTATATTAAAGCAAGAGACAGAGCATGTGCAAAAGCGATGGCGAAATGCATGATGTTTATAAATAATGATTATCAACGTTGCGTTTTTACTGGATACTAAAAAAGTAAGAAACCCCGCTATCCCCTCAATGATAAATATCGACCTCTATAGACATTTACTTCATGATTTATTAATGTTTTGATAATTGCCTTCATCGGTTCTAAACGGGAACGCATTGCCTTATTGCACTAACTTAAATACTCATTTATCATATGCTCTATTGGAATATTCGCGCCGGCACGAATAGGCACAAATACGAATTCTATCATGAAGAAATATGCTAAATGTGGTACTATGTAATAATGAATATTTTCCAACTGCAGTAAATTATACAATATAAGAAAATTTATTTAGTATCTTTAAATGGATCTAAAATGAAAATTAATGTTTCCATCTTTATCTCGTTCTCAGTTTGCTCCCTCTTAATAAACACTGCCATCGCAAGTAGTGCTGTCGGGCCAATAGACGCAACAATTATTCAGCGCACAACTATTGAAGAGGTGTTAAGTTTTGCCCAAAATATCGTAGATTTCGAACAGAGCAATCTTGATTTGTTAATCAATGACCAAGGTCCAGAGTTAAGCCAAAATGATCATGAATATTTATCCCTACATCATCAAATAGAGAACCCATCCGCATTACAACAAAGACTGCGATCGGGGAATATTCAAATTTATAATGCCAATATGGAGTCTGGAAAACAAATGCTTGGAGATATCCGCAAATTGCAATCAGGAGAATGCAGTAAAAACCAGGTATTACTACGTCTATTACATTCCCGTTTTGTTTACCTTTTGCAAAGGGCCAGTAGTCAGCGAGAGAGTCACCAACTTATTGTGAGTGGCTCCGCGGTTAGCTATCATGTTTCTACTTATCCGCAATTTCTTATAAATTTTCACGATGTCGACTATGACTTGCAGATCGCAAAGATACAAATACATCGTTATCAAAACCTTAATTATCTTATCAAGGCGCTACTATACCTCAACACTCCCGAACAACTTTTACCCAAAACCAAACATTTTCTTAATGTTTCAGTTACACTCCATAACTATCTACTAAATAAAACAACAGATTCTGGATTCCCCGATTATGCTGCTTACGAACTAGAATCTGATCGGCATTTGACCGATCTTACCCTCTGGGCGGAGTATATTGATACTGTGGAAATTCCAATTCAGTTTTTGTCCCTAGGAGCACCCCGGCAAGCGGTCAGGGTAAAAATTTCCCGAGCAGATGCCAAAAGGGACTATCCTCAGTATTTTTCTAACACCAATATTCCAGCGCTTCCCTCAATTCCCTGGAATCAGATAATTGGAGAAGAGTTCGAAAGTGAAGTTCAGCAAGGCCAGGAAATATTGACACCGATAGCTATCGCAGCAATCCCTGACCATGCACCTGCACCTGCACCTGCTGCGCCGGTCACTGTTGACTTACAATCTAGCAGTATTAACGACGATCACCAATTAGTTCCTGTCAAAAGTCCGTCTCGTCCTCCCTCCTCTGTTGCATCAGCATCCATGTCGTCACCGACATCTTCACCTTCAGCAGCGGCAGCTTCTTCAAATATATTTATACCAAGAGAAAGAGGTGGCCAATCAGGTCCATTGGATTCACTTAATACAAAAGAACGTAATTTTTTAGATTCTCTCTTTTTTGGCAGAGTGAATAAAATAAAATATCGTGACTTTAAATCGGTATGGCAGAAAATAAACGGCCCTAGGTCAATCAGAACTTCCAATAAAGGTGGCTCTCATTTTGAACTTTTGAACTGCGCTAATAAAGTAGTCGGAGGAATTTTTATCCATGGTGAAGGACAAGAGTACTCTCGCTCATATTTCAAATACCTGCGTTTAGCGTTTGAATCCATTGGTATTAATGAACAAGTATTGAGACTTTAAACAAAATTATGCACTTTTGCCAAACGGATACAAAGCAAAGATGTTGCAGAATAAGAATCTAACTGACCACCGAGACCACTGAGCAACGGTTCACTGTAATAACTCTGTGGTAAAAAATTATTCCATTTTAGATTTTAGAAATATCAATTACGAAACGATAGCGAATATCGCTCTTAACAACTCACTCGTAAGCAATATTAAGCTGATCAGGAGAAATTAACTCAATTTCGGGAGTAATATTATGCTTAGCACAGAAATCAAGCATTTCTTGATTCTCTCTAATGGAACCAATTACGGATCCAGCATAGCTTCTCCTGATTGTTATTAGTGGGAATGGATGAATGGATAGTGGTTTTTCTGGAGCACCAACAGAAACCAATGTCCCATCAAGTTTCAATAGCTCAAAGAATTACCCATATTAAGACAATGTGAAAAATTTTGTGTTTCGTAGCTGACTTTATTTATCGGTAGGTTTTTGCGACATAAAATGTAATCGCCTAAATTATTTGTAACACATTTTTGTATTTTGGCTAAGAAAAAAATTATGC
>JADGBS010000169.1 GCA_015231325.1 Oligoflexia bacterium
GCATATTGTTTATATTGTCGTTTATATTCGACTGGTATAAACTGCATACCTTTAATCCATGCATCGAGTTCATACCAGAGTTTATGAAGGTTTTCCAAATTTTGAGTCTCTAAATATTCCGCATTGGCTCTTTGATTGAGGAATTCGTCAAATTTTTCTCTAGTATCTGTTTCATCGTCCCATTGTAATACATGTCCGACTTCATGTGCTAGTGTAAATAGAGTTCTAATGTATGGTATATTCAACAATGGTTCTTTATAATTTTCACGTTCCCTACTACTATCACCGGGAGATATACCAAGCTTCCTATCTTTTCTCATAGTATAGGAGAACCCATGTTTATGTACAGTATAACCTTTATCTTTTAAAAGTTTTTTTAGTTTTGGTATGTATATATGTGCATTTTTTCGGGCGTTGCTTCGCAACTTTTTATCCTCTTCTGCTATACGTGCCTTCACTTCCGGTGAGGTAAACCAGTTTTTAGGATTCAGCGAGAATTTCTCTTCGAAGTAATGCTCAAAGGATTGCATATATTGTATTTAACTCAAATAACATTAAATAGTAACACATGAAACCATTTTCAAAATACTTCCACGAAAGCGTAAATTATAATTTGGACGATTTTTCCACCAAATGGGATAATGCTCTCCAATCTTCGGAAGAGTTGAGAATTGGTTTAGAGTTGATGGATGAAATCATGAATTTATTTCCAACAGGTGAGATATATATAGTTGGTGGTGTGCCTAGAGATTTGTTAATGGGTAATGAAATCGATGATGTAGATATGGCTACAAACATTTCATTTGAAGATCTATCAAAACATTTTGAGTTGAGAAATATATCAAAGAATGACAGTCAACCAGTGTATACGATTTTGTATAAAAACTATGCATTCGATTTGGCAAAGTTTAGAGAAGATGCACAAAATGAAATGGGTAGACAAAGTAATATATCTACCGAGGTGGATAGTTTTGAAACCGACACTAAGCGTAGAGATATAACTATAAATAGTTTTGGATTAGACCATAAGGGTAGGATCGTTGATTATCAAGGTGGTTTACAAGATCTTCAGAATAGGCTCATACGAGCAGTAGGAGACGCTAGGGAGCGTTTCAAAGAAGATGCGACTAGATTACTGCGGGTCTTTAGATTTGCAGCTAAAATGGATTTTGATATTGAGCCAGAAACTCTAAATGCTGCAAAAGAATTGAAACATTTATTGTTAAATCCCAATTTAATTTCACAGGAAAGTATTTCACAGGAAATGTATAAGGCAGCTAAGTCTGGAATGACATTATCAAATTTCCTGAAAAAATTACAAGACGCTGGTATATTGCATGATATACTTCCAGAGTTTACAACCATGGAAGGATATGATCATGATCCTGTGCATCATCCTGAAGGGGACGCTCAAGTTTTAGGACATATTCATGAATGTTTACGTGTATCCCCATATAGCGATCCTGTTATAAACTTAGCTGTATTATTTCACGATTTTGGAAAAGCAACTACTAGAGGAACTAAACCAAATGGGTTCAGTAACTATCATGGGCATGAGGCAGCGGGTGTTCCAATTGTGGACAACATCTTCAAGAGAATGAGATTTGCCAAACTTGGTCCAAATGATAAAAAGGATATTCTATCTGCTGTGGCTAAACATATGCTAGTTCACAATTTAGATAAATTGAACATAAAGACTTTGAGAAAGTTGATTCACGATCCTTCATGGGAAGTAATCAAAGCTGTCTCATATTGTGATGAAGCTTCCCGTGGTGCGGGGTTATTCAATAAGCAAGAGTTTATGGATAAGATTGAAAGAGCAGAAGCTAAAATCAATAAGATTCCGGGTGGTGCAGATGCACTCAAGAAACAAATCTCCCAATATATAGATGGTAATAAATTGATGCAATGGTTTCCAAGTTTTCAAACCGATAGAAAACAACTTGGGATTTATCTACCAAAACTTCAGGATTGGGTTGCTGAAATGTTATTGGGGGATAGAGAAATTAATGAACAAATGGTGTTCAAAAAGGCGAAACAAATTATTCCGCCTCAATCTCGTCCATAAATGTATATCTGCATCACATCAAGGATATGATCAGAAAACCAACATATGCACGAAGAATAAAGTGCTAATTGAAAGGCAGATCCAATTGAATAATTTCCAAAACAGATCGCGCCCCAAAAACCAACATGAAATCCTAGACATAATGCACATGAGAATAATTCTTTAAAAAACTTATATTTTAGTAGGGGGAGTCTAATGAAGTTTAATATGCTTCCGTATTTCAGGATAAAACATGCACCTATCAGAGAAAAACTTAAATATATTAAATCAGCCAAGTATTAATTTTTCACCATCTAGGGTTCTAACTCCATCAGAAACAAGTTTAGCTTCTTCTTTAGTCATTTCAACTTCTTTACCGAAATCATCAGTAATTTTGACCATCCCGTTTCCGAGATCGATTACAGTGGGACAACCCTTTTTACCACAGCAAAGGCGAACAGTAGTCGCATTTTCACGTTTAATCATAGCTTTTATATTTAGTCTAATAGAATATAATTGTCAATAATTTTACAAGTTTAATGTTTTGAGTTTAGTGTAATATTCTGGATCTTCCGCTAAGTGGTGCTTTGCTATAATTTCAGCAATGGCATCATTAGTGGTATGTTCGTGTTCTACCTCGATGCCTATTTTAAGTTGCTCTGGATCAAATTCGATAGTTTCGTTTACCTTTTTAAAGAATTGCTCAAAGTTTTCCATATTATTATTTAACTTTTCCAACAACTTCAACCTTTACTGTCGCAATTCCTTGTTGTTTGAATCCTAACTTTTCAGCAATGGCTACAGTTACATCAACAATTCTACCCTTTTTATACGGTCCACGATCAGTAACGACAGCATATTCAAACTTACCATTCTTCATATTGGTGATCTTAACCTTTGTACCCATTGGTAACTTTTTATGTGCAACAGTGTGCGAATTATTATTTAATTTAATACCACTTGCGGTTTTGGTACCTCCATTACATGCGACAGAATACCAAGATGCCTTACCGTGTTCAACAAGTGGTTCAGCTAACAGAGGATCAATCAGCATCAAAAACATTATTAATTTTAAGATTTTCATAGTAGTTCTATATTTATACCACATCATAACTTTTTGTCAACCCCCATAGACTAAATAATACTATCCGAACATGAAAAAAGAAGAAGACGACTCCGATCAAGCCGCCATAGACGCCGCATGGACAAACAAAATATTCCCGATTGCGATGTCTATCTCGATTGCAGCGTCTTCGTGGTTTTTGAATCAGGCATGGACTAAAATATCCACGCTTGAGGCGAAGGTCCAAGCAATTGAAGTATCGGTTGCTGCAACTTCTGGAAATAGATTTAGTAGTAATGATTGGGTGACAGCTAAATCTCTTCTTGATACTGAAAGAACTGCATTGGATCGAAGAATCATGAGATTGGAAGAATCTCTACCAGTAATTAAAGATAGTCTACTGGAGATAAAAGATAAATTGTCAGATAAATAACATTGACAATTACCCCATACGGTATATAATTATATTATGAATAAAAAAAGACACACTCTCTTAAAAAAGAGATTATCTATTGCGTCTGTATTGATCCCATGTTTTTTACTATTCGGATGCGCTAGGGATATACCACCTGTAGCGATTCCTGTAGCCCCAATAAAAAGAGAAAGTGCTGCACCACATTTTATCAAAGTTAATTCTGGAATCGATTCAACTATAAAATCGAATACCAAAATTGGTGAAAAGATTAAAGAACAAAAACGTGAATTGGTAGCACAAAAATTAACTATCACAGAAACTATAACAGAAGCAGAAAAACTTCTCTCGATGCTAAAAGATTATAAATGTGTATCAGACATTGAAATAATCAATGTCGTTGATGGATTACATGTGATCGAAACTAGAAATCTCTTCTTAGAAAAACAAAATAATGAACTGGAAGCTCTTAGATATGAACAAGAAGAAATTCTAAAAATGACTAAAGAGGACGCAACTATCACATATAGAAAACTTCTCGATAAAGAAAATGAAGCTGACGCTCTCAGAGATCAAAATGATTACCTAGGTAAAAATTTAAAATTGAAAAATGAAGAAGCTGAAACACTGAAACAAAAAGTTAAGGATGTTGAAGTTAAATTAGCCAAAGCTAATGTATATAAGTATTGGGTTTGGGGATTAGTCGGTGGATTTCTATTATGGACAATCATTAAAAATGTATTAATGATATACAGTCCTATGACAAAATTTAGAATATAAACTAAATATAGTTATGGAAACACAAGAAAATACTCCAACCCCCCAAAACAATAGTGTAAAACGCGACTGGATGATTGCGGGTGGTGCTGCCGCAGGATTCTTTGCGATTCTGAAAGGTGCTGGATGGGTCGATGACAATTTCGATTTCTCCGCTATTTTCAATTTAGTGGATTTTTATACAGTTGCAGTTAAAGTTGCAATTGCATCTGCACTAGCTTGGTCTATTAAAAAGTTTGTATTCGCTAATACTTTGGGAAAAGATTTTGGTGTTACGTTTGATGCTGGTTGGAACAATATGTCACCGACTGAAAAGACTAGATGGATATTAACATTATTCTCAGCATTATTCATTACGATAATGTTTTCATTTTAATGAAAAAGATACTATTACTTTTTTTTCTAACTTTATGTGTAAATGCGGGACCAAATGATGCCATATCAAATGGTTTAAGTTTATCAATCTCACAAAAAGGTGTAGATACAATAATCTACTACGAAGTTGGTGGAAAGGATTACTACAATCTAAAATACACAAAACCTGTTGTACCAGCTTGGCAAACTACATCTAGTGGTGTTACAGTGGCATTCGGGTTTGATTGTGGTTATAATACTAAAGAACAAATCGCTACCGCATTTCGTGGAGTAGCGTCTGATAGCGAAATCAAAGCATTACAAAGCGTATCTGGACTGAAAGGTAAAAATGCATATTACAATGGTTTACCTAAAGTTAAAAATAGTGTCCATTTCACTTATGATGAAGCTGAAGAAGTATTTAAAAGAGATAGTCTTCCACGTTTCACTAAACAAACCGCTGACGCATTTACTCTTTCTAAAGATAGATTACACCCACATTCCAATGCAGCATTGACTTCATTAGTGTTTAATCGTGGACCATCATTGGCCAATACCAGTTCTAGAAAAGAGATGAGATCGATTAGATACCATGTCTCTATTGGTAGAGAAGATCTAGTTCCATCTGATATTAAATCTATGAAACGTTTATGGTCTTATACCGCACTCAAAGGATTACACCTTAGACGAGATGCCGAAGCTAAACTTTTTCAAGAAGGTTTAGATTCTAAAAAATGAGTTCCGTGTCGGAATCGAAACGACGCATGAGGGTTTTGCAAATCCTTGCCTTACCACTTGGCTAACGGAACATTATGCACAAAGTGTAGGATTCGAACCCACGCGGAACTTTTGTTCAGCGGTTTTGGAGACCGCTCGTTTCAACCACTCACGCAACTTTGTATTTTGGCGGAAGATGAGAGGATTGAACTCCCGCTACCGATCAAGGTAGGACTCTTTTTAGCAAAAAGGCACATTCCCACTCTGTCAATCTTCCAATTTTTTTATAATATCATCAATTTGAGCCATTGCACCTACTCCAGTATCTCCACAAAATAGTTCTTTCTCCACTGGATCGACAAACACAATACCATGATCTATCATTTGAGTTATTTGTTTATGTGTTGGGGGATTTTTATACATATATGTATTCATGGCAGGTGCGATTATCATCTTCTTCTTATAATCCCACGCTTTTACACATGACGTTAATAAGTTATCACAAATACCAGCATAAATTTTAGCTAACGTATTTGCAGTACAAGGTGCGATAACAAATTTATCTGACCATTTTACTAGATCAATATGAAGGACTTGATTATTAGTCTTATAGTAAGACCATTCATTTTCATCCTCATACTCTCCAATTCTTAATCTATTAGACTCTAAAAAATGACGAGACGACTGAGTAAAAATGGTTTTCACTTCATGTCCATTGTCTATAATGGCTCGCTGAATTTTCGGTGTCAACTTTGCTGCGACACTTCCGGTTATTCCTAATAATATTTTCATTTAAGTTTTTCTTTAACAAAGGCTTCGGCTAAGATTTCATCAACCACATCTTCAACAGACATATTCTTCACTGAACCAATTCTATTATTTTCCGCCCAAAAAATTAATTCTCTCCCGGATTCTCCATTTCTAAGTTTAGATAGATCATTATATACAGTAATATCAACATGTTTAAGTTGCTTATAAATAGCCTTATACTTTTCATCTACCGTTGGACCAACTAAAAGTTTAAATCCTACTATGAGTGCTTTTGGAGCGAGATCTCTAAATGATTGTAATACTTTCTCACCTTTTCGCAATTTGATTACAAGTTCTTCATTTTCAGAAGAAATTTTTCCTTCGGTTTTATCCAACACATAATCCGATATTGCTGCCGCACTGATGATGATATCCGGTTGTTCCCTTGTTATAATCTCTTTGACCGTGAGATATTCATAATAATCTTTATATTTTATAATTTTAGGATTAATTGGAACATGATACATATCAGTGTAAAAAAACTTAGGTTCCTTACTTCCTTTTTCAGAAAAGAATATTACGTCATGTCCATTTTTTAAAAATTCATCTGCCAACTCTGATCCATATCTTCCGCTTGAAAAGTTTCCGATATGTCTCACTTCATCAATTGGGACTTTACATCCACCGCTTGTGATTAATACTTTCATAGTGTCAATAATTTTACTGGTAAAAACTTCTTTGTCAATGCTGTAATTAAATCATTTGTTGGATCTTCTAACCAAGGTGGTCTGTCTTCTCTCGAAGTCCATGCTCTCCATCCAGCTTTTTCGTCATAATTAAAATTCCACTTCTCTAAATGTAACATAACATTGGAGTGTTGTGGTATATCTTTTCTAATTTTTTCTTTAGGTAGAACGGGAACAAGTTCACCAATCTTTTGTCCAGTCTTAACTACTTCACCAACTTTTAAATCACTTTTTAGTTCACCATATACAAAGTATCCTCTTTCTGATTTGATAGTCACTGCGTCTGTCTCAAGCCACCAATCGTGTCCAACGGACGGTCCCGTGAATCTCTCATTGGAAAATACTACACCATCTTCCATAGCCAACACCCAATCTCCTTCGTTACCATAAAGATCAATACCTTCATGAAAATTATATTTACGTGCATTGCCAAAAGCACCCGGATGGGAATTAATTGGAAGTCCTCGATTGTTTGTATGTATATTCAATGGATACCACATAGTCGTATTATATTTCGATTTTAATTAATTTGATTTTGATAATTTTACAGATTCAACAACTCGATATCGAGTTCTATCTATAAATACTCTACCTTCTGGTGAAGGTGGGAGCGTCACACTATAATATCTATTAGGTGGAATCTTAAAAGTTTTTCTTATCTCTTCTTCCATTGATTTTGAATTTTCACCATTAGGTCCAAATTTTTTAAACATTTCTGGAGTCATAGTAAAATAATTCAAATTATCATTCATGTAGGAGACTAGTGAATCGAACACTAACCATCAGAATGTAAATCTGAGGCACTACCATTATGCAAGTCTCCCGAAACTCAAACCACTCTTTTGATGAAAGTTCCATCCTCTAAAGCCTTACGAATATATCTCATAAACATAATAGCTTTATCCGATGCTGGAAAATCAGCATCTCCGCAATCATCAATAGGAACTGGAAAGTCGTATATTCCAGCGTCATCTTCATTAACGTCTCTCAAAATAACAACATGATAATATAGAATACCCTTACGGTATCTACTAAATTTCACATAGTTATCCTTAATTATTTCTTTTATGGTTAAGTTCATATATCGGACGCCTTTCTAGTTTTCTTATAAAGTTGTGACCCTTCGTTAGCTTCTTCTGCTGTTCGCTTAAATCCACCACCATCACCAGTGACTT
>JADGBS010000016.1 GCA_015231325.1 Oligoflexia bacterium
ATTAAAAGTTTTGCACGATAAAATTCCGATGGGGCGGTTATATCGCGGTCCATTCTATTCCAGGAACTATGTAACTTGTTCTTCAGAATGTATCAACGAATCTCTCTTTTTGAAAGATGGTTTTGTGATGTGGAGTAAGGTAGATCAGAATTTGAATTTGTGGCATTATGTGAAAAATCCATATAAGGATTCCACTCTAAATACACTCCTCAAGGCAGAAGATGGGGGAATTGCCAAAAAAGAGAAAAACCACCGTTTTAACACTTTTCTGCCATTTTTACACTAGCACAGAGGTGTGTTATCGGTCAATTATCATTGTCTAATCATAGACTATATTACTCAACAACGTTTCGTTGGTGTTTCCCTATTTTGGAAGCATCATTTCAAATCTCAGGCAATCTTTTTGCAAGTGTCAACAGTGACAAATATTTATTGAACAAGGAAATTGAAAAAATTATATCGCTACTGGGGGTGACTGATTATTCTACGAGCAACTAATGTCTCTAATCTAGCGGAATCACGTCTCAAATATTATTAAAAAAGGCCAATAAGTACTCATTAATATTCATCGTTAATTGTAAATTACAGTTAATCCCCACTTGAAAGCCTTCTGCAAATTTCGCGGGTGTATAACCGACTCTCGCCAACATTGAGTGAAAGAATTCATAAATTAAGGCAGAATCTGTAAATGAATTATGAGCTGTGTCTGCAATATCTATCAAATGGCCATCTTGTCCACGATCTCTTGTTAACGGGGATTGTAGCTTAACTGCCAGAAAAACAGCGAACTTATTTTAGGCTTTGTAGTGGACGCAATCTGGATCTTTTCTTTGAGTGAAACACAAGCTTCCCAAATCTATTGATGTGCTCAATACGACAAGGGGAAAAATTTGAAATTTCATTATCTGTTATTGTATGGCCGTTATTTTTTAAGTGATTAATTGCCAACCACATGTATACCGTATTCCATGCGATTACTGCATTGGTCATTAAATTGAGACAGCTCGCCTGAAGTTGTTGATCTTCTGGATCCGCAACTCTTACTTTAGATTCATTACAAAAAGATATAAATTGCTCTAATGTATGAATGGCTTCACCTTTATTCAATTGCTTGCCAATTTTCTTTTGGTATTTTTCGTCGCTAATATATTTTAGAATATGGATCGTTTTATCAATACGCCCATATTCTCTTAGAGGACCGGCTGAGTTATTTATTCCTGTAGAAGATTGAATCTTGCTTACAAGTAACGATGAACTGACCCAACCCATCTTGATTGACCCCGCTACTCTAAGCATTTCTGAAGAATGTTTTAAAATATAATCTTCTCTGATTTTTCCTCTTAAAAGTGGTGCCACATGCTTATGTTTCTCTATGTTTTTATTAAAATAATATAACTTTTGTGATCCAATGTCTTTTAACCTAGGACAAAATTTAAGTCCACAAAGATCAAAGAGAGCAAAAATAATATCAGTATAACCAGCAGTATCTGTCGTATTTTCTAAAATATCAAGATCAGTAATATTATTTAAAATTTCATCTAAATCAAAAGTTGCATCTCTTTTTGTTGAGGGAATTATCTTAGTTCCATATTGAGAGTATTGATCTGATGTCCAGGTAAGATTTGTTATTATGCCAGAATTCTTGCCCTCTCGGTGAATTCATAGTGAAAGACTACAAATCACGTCCAGATAGGCATTTTGAAGGTTGAAACCGTCAAATAACCGCTAAATTCAGTATCCAAGGAGTCTTCATTTTGGTTAAATAATTTTGCAAAAAAACAACCAAATGAAGCCCCTTGGATGAGTAACAAATTTATCATAAAATTGCTTAATGGTATAGGTATTCCTGGTCGTTTGATAAACATTGTCGCCTTTTATCTTCTCTCGATCATGATTCCAGCAAGTAAGCATACCTTGAAATTTGCAGAAAAAATATCGGGGAAAGCGAATTCTCTATTCTCATATTTACTGAGAAAACATCTTGGATTATCAACAGTAACCCTAAACCGTTTGTCAAGAAGAAGAATTGCAAAACTAATGCGAGCCAGAAGACCTCTGTTTGATGGCGCTACTTGGACAATTGCAATTATTATCGATTCCACTCTTCACTCAAGATCTGGAATCAACATTCAAAATGCCCAAAGATTCAATCATGGGCAGGGATGGATAACTGGGCATCAGTGGACCAATATTGCTGTTCTCATCAATGGACAGATTATTGCATTACCTCCGATTCCATTTTACACGACAGATGAATGTCAGCGACGTGGCATCAAATATAGAACTGAAGATGAAAAAATTGCGCATCTTTTAAAAACATTGGATCTGTTCTCACTACTTGGAGAACACTTAAAATCGGAAATAGTAGTTATTGCAGATTCTGGATATGACTCAAAAATAATTCAGAATACCGTAGTAAGTAGAAAAATTGATTTTGTATTTTCAGTAATTGCGATTAGGGGCATCTACATAGATAAGGGGGTAGGGAGTCAAATTTCATGTTACTTCAAGGATGGCAGGAGATCATGGAACACTATTTAGGATAAAGACTGATGGAAGCAAAAAGAAATGGCGCAAGTTCGCCTACAAACGATTAGACGGACAACTTAGAGGTGTAAGTGTGAGAACGAGAACCTAAAAATGATTCTAAAAAAGAATTCGCAATTTAATGGAACTGATGCTGTAAGAATCTACTGTTTAGAGGTTATTCAACAACGAGAGAGATTGTTGTATGCCCCCTAAATAAAGGGAAAAGAGAGTTAGATGCAAAATTCACCGAGAGGGCAAGGGTGGTATTTGGCATACCCTCTCAGCTACAGAAATATTGAAGAGATGATGCTGGAAAGAGGAATTGAAGTTAATCACTCCACGATTAATTTTTGGGTTTTGAATTACACTCCTGAAATTGAAAAAAGATTTAGAAAATATAAACATCCAGTGGGTAAGAGCTGGCGAATGGATGAGACCTATATTAAAATCAAAGAACAGTGGAAATATCTCTATCGAGCGATAAATAAAGAAGGAAATACGATTGATTTTCTTTTAACAGCAAAGCGTGATCTTAAAGCGGCAAAAAGCTTTTTTAAGAAAGCAATTAGAAATAATGGCACATCAGAGAAAGTTAATATTAATAAGAGCGGTGCTAATAAGGCCGGCATTGAGGCCGTCAGAGAAGAAAATCAGAGTAATATTGAAATCAGACAATGCAAGTACCTCAATAACCGTATTGAATCTGACCATAGAAAGGTCAAACATATTGTACGACCTATGATGGGATTTCAAAATTTCAAGTCGGCCAAGATTGTTTTAGGCGGCATCGAGGTGCTGGCCATGCTCCGTAAGGGGCAGTCAAATTGTATGCCTCTTTTTGTCAAAAATTCAGTGGATGCTTTCTATCAACTGGTACGATAGGAACTGTTCTAACAGGGAAAATACTGAGAGCTTTTGCTTTATAAAAATTTTTGCGACAGATCCGGCGGGACTAGAGAAATTATGCAGATATGTGGGGCGTCCGGTGCTCACTAATTCTAGAATTAGTGAAGATGGGAGTGGAAATGTTATCTATAAGTTG
The DNA here is from genome assembly GCA_015231325.1 of Oligoflexia bacterium. Lineage (GTDB taxonomy): Bacteria > Bdellovibrionota > Bacteriovoracia > Bacteriovoracales > Bacteriovoracaceae > JADGAN01. The sequence continues at coordinate 3,572 of JADGBS010000016.1, forward strand.
CGAAGTCCATATACCGATGGCACTACAGAGGAATTCATCGAAAAATTGGTAGCACTCATTCCACCGTCTAGAGTTCACCTCATAAGATTTCATGGTCTTTTGGCCCCTAATTGCAAAAACAGAGATAGGATTGTCCCTAGTAAACAAGGGGGAACAAAAAAGGATAAAGAAAAAAAAGAGACAGATATCGCTGACCATCCTAAAAACAAATCTGAACCTCTCTATTCAGAAATAATTTCTCCATTAAGAGTAAGTTTTCCCCATAATAAATCTCCATACCCTCCTCTAAATACTCCGTAGGTAATTAGATTATTTTTCCACAGTGCAATTCTTGAGTAGGCACCCTTTACTTCACTATTTCTCTCTTCAATATTTTCACCATAGATTAAAGCTAAAAAATCAATAGAACCCCTTAGGAGATTTCCATTGTTATCAAAGAAAGAGATAAGTGCAGTTCTATTAGAACTCTTTAGATGACTGACGGCAATCTCTTGATTGGGTAAAAACAGAACAGATGCCGTATTTGCAAAGATGTCAGGAAAAGACTGTCGCCATAATACTTGTCCATTATCCAAATTGAACATAATCATTTGTCCACTATTATTCTCTCTTCCATAACCAAGCACAACTAATTTTTTCTCATCAGCGGAGATGGCCGCATCTAAAGAGTAGTTTATCCCAGAGTAGTAGGGAACAGTTATTTGCTTTTCATAAACCATACCGTTAGCGTCAAACTGAAGCAGAGGAGCTCCACTTGTATAATTAGGAGTAGCAACGATATACCCCCCTCCTCCACGTAACTGAACTATTTTAACCATTTGATTAAGGCCTGGGTACTCATCTCTAAATTTTAAATTACCAAACCTATCAGTTTTCACCACTGTAAGTATATATTTCGGGTTAGGTTGAGAGCGATTTTTCATTGTGGTAAAGGCAATCAGTATATCTCCATTAATTAATTCAAAAAAATGATAATCGAATGTTCTACAATCTTCACATGAACTAGGTAAAACTTGACTAAAGTTTACAACTCCAGATGGAGAAATTCTTTGAAGAATATCAATTTGTTTGTATTTATGATTTTCTACAGCAACTTCTTGATTTCCAATAGCAACAATATCACTATTTGCAGTCAATGCTATCGCAGGTTGCTTTAAAAATTTGTTATTGTATTTTAGTGGAAGCTCTAAGACTTTCCTTCCGTTTTTATCTAAACGAATAATAGCAGCACCATCACCACTGCCATTACACCAAAAGGAGAATAGGACATCACCTTCAGGAGTCACTACCCCTGAATCCATTTCAGTTGAATTATTAATATCGTTACAGTGCTTAGTGCTCGATCTATAAGACTTAAAAACGGGAAGTTTTAGCCTAGTACAATCTTTTTCTATTGAATTCATATCAATTCGGGAGATTTGCCATTTTGGTACAGAAGAGAGATACTCTTTCAATACATTACTTACATCTGTCTGCCCTTCATGTTGCTGAGATAACAACCTTACATCTCTTATTTGCACTGGATACTGTCCTATAACATTATTTTGATCGTCAACAATCTCTGCACGTATGATTATAGAACGACAGATTACGGGATAGTTTTCATTACTTTTAACTTTAATGAAGAGTTTTTGCCTTGGAGAAGTCGGTGTTGTTGAATCACTCTGAATTATGGCGGATACACTTACGTTTGTAGTTGAAGTCTCTCCTGTGGATGGCCCAGGATTAGGTGTAGGTTGTGGAGAATCAGACGGATTAGCAAGTCTGCACTCTTCCTCAGTACGTTCTTCATTTATGGAAAAAAGTTGATAAGTATTATCTTCCATATCAGTACGAAATTGATTTACATCATTCTCTAGACTCGCGGTAAAAATTGTCTGCCGACCAGCTTTCACTAGGGTCTCCTCTGTTTGTGGAGTAATAATCCCAGTGTTATTGGTGTAATTTTTGACAATGACGGAAAGTGTGTATTTGCACATTAAATCTTTGCTGTAAGTATTACTTATTCGTAATTTCGCTTGATTTTTTGCAGAAATCACTCCAGCAGAGACTCTTGTATAGTTAGATGCAAAAGAGATGTTTGATAATAATGTTAAAGAAAATGCTATAAAAAAATATTTTTTTATTCTTTTAAATTTTATATGCATAGAAATCCTTTAAGTAGAAGTAGTAAAAAAAATTTTGTTATCTCTAATCATTTGCCAATATAAACAATTGGAAAAAAAGTCGTTATAGTTAAAATGTTAAAAAAATCTTTACTGTGCATAACTTGCTATTTCTTTTATAACTTCAATATTGAGATACGGGTTCTCTGTATTCATTTGATTTTGCCGCCAAATAAAATCAGGGTGCTCTGACTTGCTCTTGCCAAGCCATTCCCCCCCAACAATTTGCTGCTGTTCACTCCCTTCCAAAATATAATCATATTTAAACGATTTTCCAGAAGCACTTTGAAGGGTCATATGGACTTTTAAAAAGTATTTTGCATCTCTGTTAAAAATGTATCTATCTGCACCTAAGGCCGTAGCAGCTCCACGCGCATCCAGAATCTTGTAGGAGTAACTATACTTTTTGATGGCATAATTCCAAACCGGTAGTCCCATATTCTCATCGATAATAACGGGCATACCATGAATGCCCAAATAATTTGTAATGATTAAATGAAATGAAGCTGGATTCAAATCACGGCAGGAGGGATCGTTATTACGACCATAAGAATCTGTTGCCGAAGAATCGGAATTACAGCGTAATCCAACTAGGCGGGAAACTCCAGTGCTATTTTGGTAAGCTTCCACAAGCAGTGCTTTAATATCATCTACAGAAAAAGTGACTCCATGATAGTTAACAGAATGTTTGGGCCCACGCTCGTTAATCGCGGCCGCCGCCAAGCCGTTACAATGCCCGGCCCAACTAACGTTGCCAATCCTTCTATTGTTTTCACTCTCCCAATTATAGGCACGTCCTCCATTATTTGTAGCTATATCATATTTTTTCATAGCAACCGCAGTCCCATTATTATTGACCGGAAAATAAGGGCCGGTCCATACCTCTTTACTAGACTTTCCTTCCGCTGGAAGTTGTTCAGGGTCTGTAATTATTGTTAATTCACCTAATATATCAGGAGTATTAAATCTGTCTATTACTTCGAGAACGCTAGGTTGGAGGTCATAAATACTAACAGAAGCAAACGAATAAAATAAAGGCGATGTCAAAAGCAATATTACAAATGCATAAAAAAAACCATGTCTCATTTAGGGATTCTCCTGATAAAAATTTAACTTAAAAAAAATTGCTCTTTTTTAAAAAAAAGAAAATTTTATTTTCAATTTTTGTTTTTAATATTTCTAATTAAATTTTATAAAACTAGACTTTGAAAGCAACTGCTATATTTTAATACCGGCAAATGTATTCATATATCCAACGAGATAATTTCCACATAATCCTGGGCCTGACCTTTCAGGAGCACCTTTAACATAGAGAGTGCCATCTCCATTAACACCATAAATGACAGAAACAGTCCCAGCAGCATTACCCTCTGCTGACGATACTTCTAGCGAACCGGTGCAGGCATTGTATCTATCATCAATAGTACGACAGTTATAAGTATAAATTACTTGAACGTCATTATCACCGTATGGTTGAACATTAAATGTCTGTGGGTCTGTCCAATGACGTACTTTATGGCGTCCCACCTTAGGAATGATACCATAATCGCATCGACCAGGATTAGTTTGGATCTCACCCTCAAGCAAGTTTGTACTTGGAGCTCTCGAGCTAAAGAGCTTAGTAACCCTAACACTCAAGGGAAGCTCTGGAGTTTCAATTACAGGAGGATCAGCAAGTCTACACTCCTCGTTAGTATCCTCATTATTTATACCAAAGAGTTGGTAAGTTTCATCTTCACTATCTGCGCGCATCTCTCTTAACTCCTTTTCGGTATTAGCAGTAAAGGTCGTCTGTCGTCCAGCTTTTACTAGCGTTTCTTGCGTTTGCGGAGTTATAACCCCTGTATTTCCTGCGCTGTTTTTGACAATGATAGAAAGTGTGTATTTGCACATTAAATCTTTGCCGAAGATGTTATCGATTCGTAATTTTGCTTCACTTCTTGCTGGAATCACAACCGCTGATACTCTCGTGTACTCTGAAGCAAACGAGATCGTCGGTATTAAGCTTAATACCAGTGCGGAGTAAAAATATTTTTTTAGGTGGTAAAATTTAATGTGCATATACACTCCTTAAAATTAAATATTAAAGCCAAATGTCGTTACTGTTACTCCAGTCCTGATTTGGTCTTGCACACTGGCTTGGGTCTTGTTGACTAGCTTGGCAAGTCCATCCACAGTTTTGAGTTGAAGGGTCACAAGATTGATGAGGACTTTGATTTGCATTTGCTGGAACATCTTCTAGGCAAGCAGCCTCCATTCGAAGTGATTCTCTTTTCATCTTATATAAAGTTCCGACCTCAGTACCATCAAAATATATAACCCAAGTTGAATCACGTCCCGTTTTAAGTAACCCATTATTAAATGCTTCAATCTGCATGCTATCGCCAGCGTTATTATAAGCAAATATCGTTGAGTAGTAATCACATTTTTTATTGGTGGCGGAAGTTTTATTTGATACTTTTAGGGAAACTTCAATTCTATCTGCGCTTATTAATTTTCCTGTGCTATGAGGAGTATCAACGGGAACTTTCGGTTCACTTGCTGGTCTCTGAGCTCCAGGCCAAGCAGCAAAGACTGAACTTGAAAGAAAACTTGCAACTGCGACGGATAATAAAATTTTTTTCACGAGAACTCCTTTGAAAATAAAAAATATTAATATCAATTACTAACAATCAAGTGGGCACTATACCCACTTAAATCTAAACTTATTTAATCCAATTACACTCGGCCCTTCTCTCTGGATTGCAAAGAACTAAAGGCCCGATGGTAGGTTTAGGCTCATGTTTAAAACGGCAGGTTCCGAGCAAATTTATTTCGCTCGCCTTGATTTTATATCCAGCTGGGATCTCAGTTTTGTTGATAGCTTTAGCGATGGTCTGATCGTTTGATGGATGAATCTCATACTCATTAACAAAAACATCGAGAATATATCTGTCATCTGCTGCATTTATTGAAGGTATTTTGATTATAAGGTCGCAAATGAGGGACTCGGTGTTGGGATTAGCAACGTGCAATTTGACTCCTATTCGATCTGATCCGATAGGTCTGCTCTCGATTTGATTTCTAGCAAAGGTTACTCTTTTACCGATCAGTTGGCATGCTTGAGGATTTTCAATCTCACTTGGGCATAGATTATCACAATCTGTTTTTGCAGGATCGCACTTTTCCCGCGGTGATGGAATCATAGTAAGATCTGTATTCAAATCAACTTGCACACAAGAGAGATTAACTGCAAACGAACCTTCATTTAGAGTAGAATTTAAAGTTAGTTCATCTGCTATTAACTTATAGGAAATGCTCGTACTTCTACCTGGTTTAAAAAGTAAATTATCCTGATTAAAAACTATCGGTTTTACAATATTTGTCGCTGACAACAACTCCGCGCTTGCACTAATAGCACAATACTTATTGAATGGATCTGAATTAAAAACTGAGGCGGTCAAGGAGATCGAGTTGTCTGCTTCCTTCTTTATCTTATAAGTTACTGGCATTTTCTGCCAATTGAGTGATCGATATCCTCCTTCTCCTCCTTCCACAGCAAATAATGAAGTAGCTATACAGCTAACTGAGAACAGTGAGACTAATAATTTAATAAAAAACGACATACAATAACCTCAGAGTGATGGTTTATTAATAAAAGAGAAAAAAATTCACAACGGTCTAGTGTAAAAAGATATCATATCCCCTATGAGAACTCTTGATTGATATATTGATTTTTGACAGTAGCGCTCATTTAAGTAATCCTTGTTTAAATCAAATTATTAATTATTTTTTATTGAACTCTTTTTTGCAATTAAATTTAAACTGGGCCTAAACTCTGCTTTCCAATTTTTAAATCCAGTTTTCGCATGAGATTTTGCGAGGCATGCGGTATTGATATTTCCTACTCCTAGAATTTTTTCACTCTTTTTAAGTAATAAGGTAAAATCAACACAAACACGAGTTATCATTTCGTAACCTAACTCAACGTCTATTTTTTTTACTGGATAATCTGAGATATTTTTACGCTCGGGGGCCAATACAGGAATAACTGCAAGCTTGCAAGCAAGTGATTTAGTTGTATCTGTAGGAGAGCCTCTCTTTTCAGGTGAAGTATTTTTTTCATGAGCAACAAGAAAGCACAAAACTGATTTATTCACTTCGGCCTTTTCCAGATAACGATTTACAACGACAACCGCATTTGATTGAGCTGTAAATGCGGCCATCGCAAACAAAATTAAAAGAGAATAAATTTTCATCTGGAACCTGACTGTTCCGAAAACTCTTTAACATCTGCCGATGACAACCATAAATTTGGATCATCCACTAATGGCTCGTCATCGTCGACAACTGCTTGCTCTTGATATGCATTCGCCCAACGCATTTCTTTAGATTGCTTGGCAGTTTCTAAATGATCTTCGGCTGAATTATTGTTAACAGTTTCTGTACTAGCAGCTTGAATATCTTTTTTTACTTCTTTAATATGTTTTCTTATTTTTTTCTCTTCTTGATGTGTTTTGGCAGCTTCGGTTATGCGAACACTGTTTATTACATTGGCGTTCGCTTGTTTGCTCTTAGCTTCCTGCGCATTATCTACTTCAAATTTATCATTGTTGGTAGAATAAAGAACATTTTTTTTTATCATTAAAACAACAACACATATAATAGATAAGCATACGATCAAAAACATCTTTGATGCTGATGGCATCTCTGCTTGATTACCATTTTTGTTTTTCACTCTGTGCTCACCCTAGAATTGACATTTTTAATCTTTTACAAATTTTATTTTAGGGACAATACATACAATTTCCATGATTGTCTATTTTAAAAGGAAAAAAAACTACGAAACGGAGATGCCAGTGTAACTGGATATTTATGGTTAGCTGACTCGCAAAAATTTTTGTTATAGTAAAAACAGTCAGTATTCTTTCTCTTAAAATAGATGCTATTGCACCAGTTGATAGAAAGCGTCCACTGAATTTTTGACAAAAAGAGGCATACAATTTGATTGCCCCTTACGGAGCATAGATACCACTTCTATGCCGCCTAAAAATATTTTGGCGGACTTGAAATTCTGAAATCCCATCATTGGTCTTACAATGTTCTTTACTTTCCTATGGTCAGATTCGATACGATTATTGAGGTAATTGCATTGCCTTATCTCAATATTAATTTCCTTTTCTTCATTAACGGCCTCAATTCCTGCTTTATTAGCGCCACTCTTATCGATATTGATTTTTTCTGGCGTGCCATTAGTTCTGATTGCCTTCTTAAAAAATCGCTTTGCAGCTTTAAGATTACGCTTTGCAGTTAGTAAGAAATCAACTGTATTCCCTCTTTGTCTATTGCTCTATAGAGGTATTTCCACTGACCTTTAATCTTTATATAGGTCTCATCCATTCTCCAGCTCTTACCTACAGGGTGCTTATATTTTCTAAACCTTTTTTCAACTTCAGGAGTATAGTTCAAAACCCAGAGATTAATTGTAGAATGATCTACTTCAATTCCTCGTTCTAACATCATCTCTTCAATATTTCTGTAGCTTAGGGGATAGGCCAAGTACCAACGAACGCAGAGTAAAATTATATCTCATTGAAAATGTCGCCATTTGAAATCCATAATTCCTTCCTAGAATTAAGGTTATTACAATAATAGGACACCACATTTTAGATAAAGTGAATAATTTTTGCGACACAACCGCTGAAGGCCATGATCAAAGTTGGACTAGGGGGTGAGTAGTTACTAGAAAATAATCTTAAAAACTACCAAAATTAATTTATCGTTGATACTTATTTATACTTGATTCGATAAAGCTATCTCTAATTTTTTCGATTTCCTTCCAAATGTTTTCAGCATCATTTTTATGTTCACTATAAAAACGATGAGAAAACATCAAAAAATAATCTTTCGAGGTAATCGGAGGTGTCATTTTTATGACACCCATTACATCATTGCGCTTAAGATAGGAATCTCCCGTAAGTTCCAACGTCGCGTAGGCACAAATCCTATTCTTTATCAATTTTTCAATATTCTGTTCTGTTGTTTTCGCATCAGAATCCACAGAAAGTCCCAATTTTTTTAGATCGGCACCAATTGAAAATGAAAAATTAATGCCCACATTAGATTTACACCCACTAAGCACTTTGCCATCCCAAACAATTGGCGAATCCTCTTTCTTGTAAAAACTATAGTTTATAGATGTAATCCTGAAATTATGATTCGGTTTATTATCTATCATAGGATAAACCCCATTTTTAATGCGTTCCTCCTTGAAAGAAAAAATAAAAGTGCCATCAAGTTCATTTTTTTCCATATCAACTAAAAGCCGAGCTGCAGGAAGCCTCACAAATTCCACTTTTAGTCCTAAACTCTTTACAGCTCGATCGATCAGCTCAACCGCAAGACCAGGAGGAGAAACAGCAATAGTCCCATTGCCCATTTGGTATGGATAATTTTCATCATCAGAATAACCGAACTTAAATGGTTTATCACTTTTGCTATCTTTGAATTCTTTCGATTTTGAAACATCGCTCCCTTCAGAATCCAATATAGGCAAAGCAAACAAAGTAAACAGTGAAAAAATAAATGTGATTACTACTTTCATACTTCTCCTACAAACTAATCTATCTTTAGTAAATTACCAAGAAAAGACAAAAACTATGTACCTTTCTCGATATTAAATATTAACGATTAAAAGCATTCTAACATTTACTTAACAAATTCCAAAAGAATATTATTGATAATATTCAAGTATCAAAAACAACGTAAATCATCAAAACTCTACGTCAGCAAACCTAGTTTGGTATTATTTTAAAAAAATTATTTCTTTCAAATGTAAGTCCTTGTAAGAATTTTTTGGCTAGTCTTTTTGTTTTAACAATGTAATTATTAACTGGATGAAAACTGTCGTTAAAATAAATCCAGAACAAGAATACGAGAAGGCAAAAAAATAATTTAAAATGCCTGCATAAATCAACTCTCGCGAGATAGTGTCTCATCTCTCTGCTTCCGTAGACAACATTATGACAGTGGCCAGAGTTTTAATGGAAAGAGAAGAGCGTAGACGCGGCCCCCCTTCCCTCAGGGATAAGCTGCAATTTTTCTTGATATCTTTCCGGCAAACGGATGGTTATTTTTCCCTGCTCTTTATGCTCGACTCTCGGACTGCCTGGGCGCTTACTTTTGGAATAATGGTTTTCGGCCTCGCCCTGTTCGATCAGTAGTTGTAATGCGTTTAGTTCCCTTGCGATTTTATCTTCACTTTCCATATTAATAATTTATGAATTTCCTTTTCCTTATAGGGTTTTTAGAAAACCGATTATTTCGTTGAATATTTCAAATGTTAGGGGAAGCTTTAAATTTTTAAATCTTTTTATTTTTTGTATTTCCAATTCATCGGCGTAGTCTTTATCACTTAAAATCTCAATTATATTCTCCATGCGAAAGTTGGTGCCTCTTCTCTTAAAGCAGCGATCTATTGCGGCCTTAATCTTATTTTTGTCGAAACCCAATTTAATCAAATTCCAAAGATCGATAAAATCTTTTAAGCGGGTGTTTCCGGTCTTGAACCTAACCACCGTTTCCAACTTTTCTGCGAAGATAAATTCTGGGGGATAGATCTTGATGGATAAATTGGCAACATCATCCTTTATTAGGAAAACATCGCTCGCGGGTATCGCTATATCGGAAACATCATCACCCGCGCAGACATCAATTGTTAACAACTGCGGATTGGGACGGCCAAAAAAAGACCATTTTATTTCAAAGCGATCTCCTCCGTATGGGGTATCTCTTTCCATCGAAGTTTTGGAGATCTTTGAATACTTAAAACCATCATGCAAATTAACTTTAATCGCATTTAAAAATATTTGATCGCACTCATCAACCGGCATTCCCTTTACTAATAAATCAATATCGGTGGTAAAGCGCGGTACTTCCAGTTTAGAATATTTTCTTAAGATCAAACTGCCGCCTTTCCACACAAAGCAAATACTTGAATCGATATGCAACAATCTGGCCAAAAATCTTTCCTGCGACAGCAGCAACTGTGCTTGGGTGATATGCAGACCTAAACTTTTGGAGATGGCCGTTAATTCATTTTTTAGTTCTACTTCATTCCATTTCATCTCATCCAAACCTCGAACAGAAGTTCTAAACTATTCTTTATCCTGAAACCGACGGCCAACTTTTTTAGTTTGGTGGTCTCAATAATAAGACCCTTCTTTTTGGCCTCGTTAATAACTTGCAATACAAATGACAAGGATTCCTTTTTCCTGAGTAAATCGATAATGGTTCTCTCTAGGGTAGTAACGGGAATCCCATTCATATCGGTTATCCCCTTCCTTAAAAGACAACTTTTAACTCGGTGGAGGGTAACATCCTCCATCTTTTTCTTGGGGGTGTTTTCGCTGGGGACCAATAAATCGATACACTCCGGCAGCTCTTCAATTAGATCGTACAACCTAAGCGCGGTTCTTAATCCGACTATGGCATTAGGAAATGCCGCTAATTTTTCTTTGATTAAAAACTCAAAATCAACCGACTGCTTATCCGCGAAAAGGTACACCCCATGGGCAATTCTCTGGATGACCCCTTTCCTTAAGTAATACTCCAGATGTTGATGGGAAAGTTTATGTTTTAAGGCATCTCTGGCGGTAAAGGTGCTCTCTTTGCTCTTACGCAAAATATCTATTTTAAGTCCTTTTTCTTTCACTTTACCTTTTCCCTCGTTATTATAGTATTAGGATGTAATTAACTATACTATATCCTAATTCTATAACTACCTACCTCTAAAAGCAACCCCCTCTATCACTGCTTCTTTCATGCTAAAAAAGGCCATTAGTTATGCCAATAAAAAAAACAAAACGCACTGAAATAGCGCAGCATTAAGAATGTTAGAAACTTATCCCTGCATTGGCAATGCTATACTATGATAATAGTTTCATCGTCAATGATATATTCTTTGTCTCTTAATCAGTACGAGACATAAATTCTGTCATAAATGATCACAGGTTCAGTCCATCTAAGTAATCAACAACCTTTTTCATACGAAAATTGAACGTAATTGAACTAATTATATGTCCATTTTGTAAATACTCAACCTGCGGACGCTTATAACTTTCCCATAACTCAAGCTGGTTTTTAATAGGAACATCCTTGTCTTTTAAATCAACAAACATCAGGATGTTCTCTGGACCTCGCTGATATGGGTTATTGAGTGGATCAACGGTAAACTCTTTTTTTGCTAGCTCCAGAAATTGATCGCGATCAATATTTAGTTCCCGCAATTGACGCTCGCGATAATTTTTCAAAAAAATAAGCGGCCCATAGGTTAGGATTTCTGGGATATTTCCTCCGCCAACATGAATTACCGCAGCTTTGGTACGCAAATCGCTATTAAAAGACAATGCCGAAAAAACCCCTCCCATACTTTGCCCGGTCAATATTAGTTGTTCCCCATTAACACCTGGAAGTAGTGGGGCCACGTCGAGCGCTTCCTTCACCCTCAGCAGATAATTGATCATTATCTTATTAATTTTTGCTAAAGAAATTGAAGTATCAAAAATATTATCCTCGAAAGGGACTAAAATTGCGTTATACCCTTTTCGATTTAAATACCTACAGAATATATAATCTATAGGGTTGATAGCGACTATTGGCGGCAATACTAACACCGTAGGCCTGTTTAGGGATGAAGACGAATGCGGTCTGCGAGCAGAAGTACTTTGAAAATAGAAAAGAGACAAGGTTGTGCTCTTTTTAGTAAATTTATCTGTATGTAAATACTTAACTAAATAGATATTAGAAAATAGCGACATGAATACTCTATTAATCTGAGATGTTTCTTGAATAGGAATTCTATAGTTGTCCAGATAAGTTAAATTGCTTCCGCCAGCAACAAAAGCATCAGTAGAATCAGTAGAATCAGTAGAATCAATAAGATTGATAGGATCAAATGCAGCATAGTTGTTACTTAAATTTGCCAGTGCTAGTAAAGAGACAAACACCAAAATAAGAACAATTGAAAATTGTCTGTTACTCATTTTCCCTCCTCTCATTCTCGAATTTTATAGACATGGTCTATTTTTAGAGTATCTGGAATTTTTTTAAAGATCCACAATTTTCATAAAAAATATATATAAACGATCATGTGGATCTGCCCATTTTCAGCAATTTTTACAGTAATATGGATAGGGGGGACTGCGCGGACATGCAGAAAAAATAGGATTAGACGTCCCAGTTATAAATTAAAAACTGACTCAAATATTGTCACAACAATTTTTTCAATGTAAGGGGCAGCTATGCTTGGAAGAATATCAATAGATGGTGTAACCTGAGTAACAGAATAACTAAGATAACGATTGTTGTCTTTATCTAATTTTATAAACATTCTACCGTATTTATTTTTGACTCCGACTGCGTCCATAAATTTTTCGCCAAATTCAGGAAAATCGTGTTGTCCTTTGACTAATTCATACTCGTAGGCAACCTCTGAATCCTCAATGGGAGATGGTGAAAGTTGGCGATAAGCAACAACTTCTTTTATTTCAGTACTCCAAAAAGGAAAAGGGGCCTCACCATAATAGTGGTCGAATTGAGTAATAAGCTTAGGATGTTTATTTTCGTACACGGCAGATATTGTCTTTGAACGAACCATGCGAATTGATTCTCTCCCTTGCAAAAATTCTGCCCAACGATCGAAATTTAAATAATGTTCAGTCAGAGCATCGGCATTAGAAAAAGCGCTTTCATCGATACTGGCAAAGAGAGTCACTTGGATATAACGAGTACTTCCATCGTAGACAATGTCGGTTTTAGAACAATAGGCATTAATATTGAAGCAGTCGCTTGGAGGAGTAGGAAATTTGACCACACTTATCTCAGGAGTATTGGCCCATGCATAAACATTGCTTGTAACAAATAGAGCACAAATAGCAGATAGTATCAACCGTAGTGATACTAAAGCAGGAATAATAATAAAAAAAATAATTCTTTTTGTCATTTAGTTGAATCTCCATTTTATTTTCAAGAATTTACTTAAAGAAACATAGATTCTCCCACCGCCAACACCACTAATTTTTTTTCAAACAATCTGTCTTGATTAAGATTCCACGCCTCATATAGTCTATTAATCGGTTCTATAAATTTTTCAGAACCAAATCTAAAAATCCCCCAATGCATTGGAATAAAGAGATGAGCATCCAGATCAATAAATGCTTCCACTGCCGAAGCTGATCCCATATGACCAGCTTTGTCTACCAAATCTGCAGGTTCATTTGGAGCTATGGGCATCAAAGCAGCATCAATCGATTTCACATTCTTAGCAATCTCTTTAAAATGAGGCGAATAATTTGTATCCCCAGCGAAATAAATTTTTTTCTCATTATTCTCTATCAGCCAACTACCCCAAGCGGTTTTACCAATATCGAAAGCACCCCTGCCAGATATGTGATTTGCCGGCAAGAAAGTGATATGAACCTTCTGTTCTACTCCTGGCACATCTATCGTTTGCTGTTCTCCCCAAATAAATTCAACAACTTTTTTATAGTCATATTTATCAAACCACTTTTTTACTCCCTTAGGCACTAACATCAGTGGTGGATTATCTCTGTTCATCATATTTTTAAACGAGGAAAATTCCATATGATCAGGATGATTATGGGATATAATTACTACATCAATTTTTGATGGTAATTGATCAAAAGCAATTCCAGGTTCAAGCATGCGCGTATAGTAAACAGGGAATAAATCTCCAAAAATAGGATCGGTAAGAATATTGATTCCACTCAACTGAATAAGAAAAGTAGCGTGACCAATCAAAGTAATCTTGGCATCATCACTGCTTTGCGCAACAGTAGCTGGTTTAAACCACTGCTCTTTTTCTTCAGTGTTACTGAAAAAATCATCTGTATATCGAGAAAGAGTCCTAAAAAAAATATTAATACCATTCCACAGATAAAGAGAATCAATACCCGGATATTCTGGCGGAGAATGAAAATGCCTACCATCGAATTCTAATTGCGGACCATTATAGTGAGAAGTACTATCGGTAATTTCAAGCGCGAACGATTGCGATAATATTATAGAAAATAGTAGAATGGAAAAAAGCAGAGAAAGCGTATTTTTTTTCATAAAACAAACTCCTTTTAAAGTTAACTAAAACTATATTGTGGCAAAAAGAATGACAAGAAAAATTTCATACACCCCTCGTCTTAGTTTTTCTCGCTATATTACCTGGGAGGGGGGAATGGGAGGAGGTATTGACCTCACAACTTAGACGTGCTTCAATTTCAATAAGTATCAATTAAGTACCAATATAGAAGAGGAGCCTGCAAAATTAAGTATTTGTTAATTCTTTCTGGTGATTTAGATTCTTACTTTGCAATATCGTTGCTTTTTTCGAAGATGTTGTTTAGGAGATATATTGAAAACTAATAATTCAATTAGCACTCCATCCCGCAAAGGATGGATAAATCGAACAGTCATTGGGATCGGTTTGGCATCGCTATTCAGCGACTGGTCTCATGAAATTGCTACAACCGTTCTCCCGGCCTTTTTAGCAACAATGGGTGTATCTGCATTGTGGCTAGGGTTGATAGAAGGCATTTCCGATGGCCTCTCCAGTTTTGCCAAAATGGGATCGGGATATTATACGGACAAACTTCAGCGCAGAAAACCCATTGCTATCATTGGGTATTTAATTACTGCACTGGGCACAGCATCCTTTGCTTTTGCCACAACCGCATGGCATGTACTACTTGCACGTTCGATGGCCTGGTTAGGACGCGGAGTTCGCACGCCAATACGCAAGGCCTTATTGGCCGGATCGGTAACCAGAGAAACCTATGGCCGGGCCTTTGGATTTGAACGAATGATGGATACCTGTGGCGCAATCGTTGGTCCGGCATCTGCATTTTTTCTTCTTCAAATACTCAACCATAATTATTCTATGCTTTTTACACTAACGCTCATCCCTGGTTTACTAGCAGCAGCGCTTATCGCTTTTGCTGTAAAAGAAAAATTACGAATGCCAGTGCCACACATTTCGTTTGGCGAAAGACTACGGCTGCTACCCCCAGCATTTCATAAATTTCTAATTGCCGTCGGATTATTTGGCGCTGGAGATTTTGCACACACTTTACTTATCTTACTGGCAACTCAAAAACTTATCCCCGTAATGGGCATGACCAAGGCAGCGAGCACCGCCGCCGCACTCTACGTTTGGCATAACATAATTTATGCTACATTTTCATTTATTGCCGGTGGCCTTGCTGATCGTTTTAAAAAAAATTATGTACTTGCAGCAGGTTATTTTGTTGCAGTGATTATGGTTATAGCGATCATCATTTTGCCATCTACCATCTGGTCATTAGCGATTATTTTTACCCTAGGTGGAATTTATATCGCTGTAGAGGAAACTGTCGAGGATTCCTTCTGTGCTGAGTTGGTTGATGAGTCTCATCATGGTATGGCATTTGGTATTCTTGCAACTGTAAATGGCATAGGGGACTTTTTATCAAGTATAGTGGTTGGTTTTCTGTGGAGCTGGGCCGGAACATCTGTCGCATTTGGGTATTCTGCTTTTCTATTTATTGCTGGCGCCTGGCTAATCAGCAGAACACAAATTACATCACCTAACGATGTCCGAAAAAAAAATCAATAGAAACACTTATGCTTAGTACCGACATTCCGGAGCGAACTTGCAAAAAAAGTATATGGACAAAAAATTAAAGAAACTCATCTCGGCAAAAGAGAGCGACAAGTTTGATAATATATTAAGATATCCAGGCGAATATGTTAAATTTAAGTGGAAAAAGACCGGCCACTTACGACTTAATCAAGAGGCCATAAATGTTCGGACAATTGAGTACTTACATAATCGTTAAAAATTATTTACATGGACTCGGATTCTATTGGAGAAGTCCGTAATTTTTTACACAACTCTTCTCTTTACTATCATCATCTCCTTTTTTCGTTTAGATGAATCGGACGCAACGGCAATACTTCGACCAGTAAATTTTCAATAAAAAAACAAGAGGAGAAAACCTCAACTAAATACATTAAGAAAAAAATGTATAAAAATTTTTTTCTTTGTGTGCACGTAACATGATGTATACTTACTTCGTAAGTACGTAAGTTTGCCGGCATAGGAAATATTATTAGTTTAGGAAGCATCAAAAAATAACTTTTCATTTTTTTAACACTTTTTCTGGAGAAAATGAGTATGAGAAATCAATGGTTTTCAACAAGCAATCTTACTAGCGGCATAAAAGTATTTTTATTTTTTCTCGCATTTATTTGTGTCACTAATAAGCAGTTACAGGCAGCTGAAGATGAAACTAGAAAATCTTACAGTTCAAAAGAACAACAAATATCCTTTTTAAACGAAACATTAGTTACCCCTTCATGTTTAAACACAATTATCAACGATTATGTCGGTGATGAATCAGTAGAGAGACAAATAAACTTCTATTTAGGAACCATAAACAACGATTCCGAAAGACGCAGCATAACTGTTTATAATGATGATACAGGAAGTGATGTTGAAGAAAGAATAATGGCAGAATTAGGATATCGTGATGGTGGTATAATTTTAGTTGTGGTCAAAGTTACTGAGGATGGACGTCCGTCCGCAAACAGTATCGGAGCATTAATTCCTTTAAACGACCAAAACGTTTACTGGAGTAATTACACCACTGGTGCAATGCTAGATAATCACATTAGAATATTTGCAATACATACAGTAGCTCGTAATTATCCACGACCTTAGTCATGACCGGCAAAAACCTCTTCCCCTAATTTGCGAGAGAATAATTCTAGTGTACGCACAACTATTATTTCCTCGTTCACCTACAATTAACATCAACTTCTTTCAAGATATTATTAGGTGTTAAAATATTTCCATTAAGGGCCGATTAGTAAAGTAAAGAGGCAATATGGATATCCCAATTTATATCCGGCATACCTCCACTGCCTTCGCATTTGCGTCAACAATAGAGATGCGACATAATTTTCTTTAGGAATTTTTTTCTAAAAATGCATTCATTGCCGAGGCCCTCCCAAACTGGCGATTGCAAATCTTGTGGGAAAATTAAAAGGTAAGTCTGCGTATTTTCTTCGAGAGGAATATTGGGAGCAAATAAAAAGTAAAATCTGGGGAAATCATTTTTGGAGTCCCAGTTATTGTGTTGTTTCCGCCGGTGGAGCGCCTCTAGAAACAATAAAAAAGTACATAAAAAATCAGCGCATACCGACGCAGGATAAATACGTAAAAACATCTAAAAAATTGACTAAAAAAATGAAAAATTTTTGACCACATCCACCAAACTACTAGCACAATGGGGCCGAAAACTGTGCCAAATCGTGTTTCGCTTGACCGGCCTCTAAAGAAGCGGGATTGCGCAAAACTTTTGTTTAATCTTTTCCATGCACGTAAGTATACCCGCGGCGAGTATACCATCAATTTGGGGTCATCAATTTTCATTTCTAAAATCATTGCAAATTTTTAGATTGAAATGCTACTACTTTTACTGTTTCGAAATTATCCGAGTGCTTCTATATGGTAATTTTATCCGCGAAATATCAGATTTAATTTTTGATTCTTTGCTATTAAAAAAACAATAACTATTCAATGAATAACTACCCTATCAAAATCATAGTGTGCTAACATTAATAATAACATCATACATGCTTACGCGTTACGCATAATGCGTAACGCACACTGACACATTACGCATTAACTGAGGTTACCCTTTAATCGTCTGTAGATTAAAACAAAAGACAACAACATGAAAAATGTAAAAACACTTATTTTATCAGTCACTACGGCAATACTTATTGTTACTGGTTCATTGTTTTATAATCCTGTAGCTGGGATGGCCGACGACATTGTAGTAATGGTCTTAAAAAAAGAAGAGCAGAAAAAAAATCGTGGATGGAATCTTACTGATTGGTTACTAACAAAACAAAAAATGTCATTAATGGATCAATGGTTATCGCTTCATTCGTCTGCAACAGTTTTTGAAGGAATAATTGGGGAGAATTATCAAAAATACAAACTCAATGCTGAAGAAATTCAAGATAAAGAACAAGAGGCAAAGGAGGGACAATTTTCGCTCTTTGTAACGATACTGGGAATAGAATTATCATACAACACCAATAGTGAATATGATAAAAGTACCACCATGCAAGGGCAGGTAGTCTTGAGAATATTCGGAAGATCTATTCAGGGTACCCATATTACAATTCACTACGGTTATCAACAAAAAAAAATTGAAAACAGCAACGATACAACTCAGAATGACACTTTTAA
This sequence comes from Oligoflexia bacterium, assembly GCA_015231325.1. Taxonomy (GTDB): domain Bacteria; phylum Bdellovibrionota; class Bacteriovoracia; order Bacteriovoracales; family Bacteriovoracaceae; genus JADGAN01. The sequence continues at coordinate 22,028 of JADGBS010000016.1, forward strand.
AAATTATTATCTTGGAGGAGATTTAAATTTTTATTTAATGCGTTATTTTGGATTAGAAGGACTATATCGACTTTACTCAAAAAACAAGTCAGAAAATGGAGTTAATCGAGATGGATTTTATTCCGAATACGGCGCATTTTTAGATATACGTTTTGTAAGATTGTATGGAGATATTTTTAAAGAAAAAAATTATTACTCCTTTAACGACCCTAATTCTGGAATAACATCCTTCAGTACCGACATTCGAAGAGGTTTTAAAGTTGGAATTAAAATATTCTTTTGATATTTTTTTTAAAATTATTTTAAAGAAAAATCAAATCTTATCAAGCTCGGCCATCTCATCTATTATCACCGGACTTTCAGGTCTAACTTCATTCCAACAACTCTGAGCGGCGTCTGAATAAGCATTATAAATTTTTTCATAATAAGTATGCAGATCTCCTAAAGTTACATTTAACACTGTCGGTTCAACTTCACCATAATGCAACAACTCAAGCGTTGTTGGATCGATAGGTTGAAAAATATCTGCTGCTCGCACTTTCTCAGTTGAACACCTTAATAACCGCCAACAGCTTTTGCCATCAACAAAGCCATAGTCATTCAATTCTTGTTGCCTTTTTTTCTTATCATCCAATATTCCTAGATCTAATCTTACTAAGGGGAAACGATACTGCGAAAAACATGCAGACATCTTTGTACTTGCAAAAACATACCCATTATAATACTCCCTTCCATCAGGAACATCTGCTTTAGGAACAAGCCTTCTGCCAGTCAATAAAAAAAATCTTAATTCAAAAGTGCTAAAATATATTTCACGCCAAAGATCAAGTTGCTCAGTGCTCAACCAGGTGGGCGAATTCATGGCCTGCAAAAGCTTAAAAGGAATCACAATTTCTTCGGCAAAACGATTTAATACTCCAGTTTTTTTCAGCCCGTCCAGTTCGTACTTCTCTTGATAATCTTTAAATTCCTTATGCGATAACATCTCCCACGCATAGTACAAATCCCCAAAATCTTTAAATATAATTTTACTGGTTGGTACCCCCTCCTCATTGAATTCTAAATAAAAATTTTGCGAATGTGCCGAACTAGGAATTGTCCCCGTATAAACAAAAAATTCGGCCAAGGCATTCGCATAGGGAATAATTACATTTGTACCCCAAAAATTATCTGGAAAAAAGTTCTCCTCCGTGATCTCTTCGATCGAACTAAGGGCTAAGCGTTGTGCTAAGCGTTCTCCCTCTTGCTGATGAACTGTGCTAAACCCTGGAAGTGCATTCCGTGGCACACTACGCACCAATAATCCCTGATCTATCTCATTGATAACGAAGGCACCACGCTCAGTTAATATTTTCAGGTAGTTAATATTTCTATTATTTTTATTAACTATGGGGGCAACATAATCATCTACCTTTATTTCATTTCTCACAAAGGAAGCACTAACTTTTTTGTCTTTGTACGGACCACCAGTATCATTAGTACTAACTTTTGCATTAAAAAAAAGATTTGGGTTCAGCGGATCTTGAATAATAAAACTACGTGACGAAGTACGGTATCCAATAAAATATTTTTTTGTAGTATGATCAACCCCGTTTTCGATTAGGTAACTCTCCAATATCGTGTAATAAATCTTATCATCAGGATTTTTTATCCAACGCAAAAATTCTTTACCCCCTCTATCAAAAATCAAAGACTGTTTTTCTTCGATAGTTAAAGCATCTTTTACTACGTCTACTAAATCTAATGGAATATTATAATGTTCCAAAATGATTACCTGTTCATTCAATAGCTTCTCACGTTCTAACTTTGCACTCGCCTGCTCAAAAAACTGATTTCCATAAATTTCCATCTTCAGCAAATTTTTTATATCCTCAGGCAATAAATTCTGATACCTCATTAACTGATCGGAGGATACATCATCAACTGCATCAATAACTTCATCATCGCTCACATCAGCAGCATCAGCACTGATTGCTGTATAGCTGATAAAAAACAATAAAGAAGAAAAAACGGCCAAAAATTTCGATATAAAAACAGAACACCAACATTTTCTACAAGCGCAGTTGTCCATAAGAGACCTCACTTTCAAAAAAATGGCATCTACACACCGATCACTTCTCACTACAAGAATTGAGTGCAAGGCATCCTAGCAATAAATTATGATTTATTGACAAAATAATGAGGCAGATTTTTTTAGATTTTAATAATCAAGGTCAACTGATTTGAATTGATAGTGAATTCACTTTGGATATCACCAACTTACTTGCTATTCGCAAGAAATAGTATAAAAATATGTTGGCATTAATTTTTATTTTTTGATTAACAAATCGCATTCTTCAATGACAACTGCAGATACCACAGGTAATCACAAACAGATGGACAGTCCAATAAAAAAAATTATTTTAATAAAACCTCCGATCGAAGATTTTTATGACACTCCTGTCCGTCAACTTCCACTGGGTCTTGGGTACCTAAAGTCATGCATTTCTCTCTTCTTTCCTACAATTAAAATCATAATAAAAGACTATCACTCTGATGGAATAGTTCGCTCCCCAAAAAAAACTTCTATTCCTCTACCACAAGAACTCTCTTACCTCAAAAAATTTTATCCCTTCCATAATCAGGGACCATTTTCCACATTTTCTCATTACTATCACTTTGGTGCTTCTTATAACGAAATTATTAATGACCTTGTCACAGAGCATCGACGATCACCGATCGATATTATTGGAATTTCCTCCTTGTTCACGGCGTATTATCATGAAGTAGTAACAATAACAAAACTAATAAAACAACAGCTATCACCTTCCCCATGGATCGTTTTAGGAGGACCGCATCCATCTTCATGTCCTGAAGAGGTAATTGCCGAAAACTCCATCGACTTTGTAATCAGAGGGGAGGGCGAAAGACCATTTGTTAAACTGGTGGCCACCCTTAGTGAAGCTGCACCATACAATTTCAATCAAATTCCTAATTTGGTATTCAAACAACACACTCATTTGTCGCCACCACTGTCACCACCACAAATTATCTTTAATCCTATAGAAGATAATTTTCCATTAGACCAAATTCCATACCCTGATTTATCGGATTTAGTTTCTAAATTAGAGGATAATAAATCTATTACATATCCGCCAATATCAATATCCATGATCACATCTCGGGGATGCATATACAAATGTCGCTTTTGCTCAATTCGCTCTGTATTTGGTGATTCTTATCGTCAGCGAGCTGTAGAAGATGTGTTGGCAGAAATTGAATTGCGTTTACAACAAGGCCACAGTGCAATTAATTTTGAAGATGACCATTTGGCCGCCAATAAACACTTTTTCTCTTCTTTACTTAAAGGGATCATTGAACATACCAATGGAAATATTCCGTTAAGCGCAATGAATGGAATTTGCTACTGGCACTTAGACGATTCATCTCTACAATTAATGAAGAAAGCAGGTTTTAATAGTTTAAATCTAGCGCTGGTAACTACTAATAAATCAATATTAGAACAACAACGTAGACCTGGGAATAAAGAAAAATTTATCGAGGTAGTGAGACTGGCACAGCAATTAAAATTTGAAATTGTAGCGTACTTAATTTTAGGCCTTCCTAATGAGGATATTGACTCAACGATAGAAACTTTAGTGACGCTTTCTGAGCTGCCTCTACTCATCGGAGCAAGTATCTTTTATTCCACTCCAGGCATGTCGCTAGAAGAACTAGGGGTAACTAGTGCGGACTATCGATTGTGTCGCCATACCGCAATGACACATACAACTAACCCTGATCACCCACCCCATTCCCCTTTTTTATTAAGCAGGGAAGAAATCTTCACTCTTTTTAACTTGGTGCGTATCATTAATTTTATTAAGGGAATGGAATTACCCAGAGGACATCATCGTTTACACAATCAGCAACGTACACAACTGGGGGGCGAGCTATTGCAGCGTCTATTACATGAGGGTAAATTGTATGGTTACAATAAAAATGGCGCTTTCTTACTAGAAAAATTCTCGTCCGCAGTTTTTCAAAAATTTTGGTCAAAAATACAATTTATCAAGACGCAATCTGGAGAGTTTATCGATAAAGAACTACTTTGCGTAATTTATAAAATTCACAAATAACTAACAACCCCAGTTTTATAAATTTTTTAAAATTAACCGATGGTACACCACCACGCCTAGGACGGAAACGAATAGGTACCCATCTCATTTCAGCAGCAACATTTTGACTCAAAACTATGCTTAACATAGCATTTCCTAGATAAATGTCTATCGGCACCTGCGCCAAATAACTATTCAACGCTTGTGATCGCATTAAACGGAAAGGAACGTTGGCATCAGGAACATATTTTCTAAAAATTAGATAAATTACAATCATCAGTATTTTGGAAATGCACCACCGCCCTAGACCATCCCCTCTCTGTTGCCGATAACCAAAAACATAATTGGTAAGAAAAGGGCCACTATCAATAGGACTATCAACAGGACCAGATTGCTGCGAAGCAATCTTCCATAAATGACAAAAATCTTCGGGATCAGTTTGTAAATCACTATCGGTTTGAAAAATCCACTCATATCCTTGCTGACAGGCCCATCTATAACCCCATATGCAACTGGAAGCATGTCCTGTATTTTGCTTATCAATAATAATTAAACGAGGATATCTATGAGATAGAGAACGAAGTAAAATCAAGGTTTGATCTTTGCTGCCATCATTAATAACAACCAAATTTCCCCGATGCTCTTCAGCAACCCCATGCCACTGCTGCAACATTTGAGCGACTGACTCTTCCTCGTTGTAAGCGGGAATAATAATTGCTAATTTTTTTTCAATAACTGCAGCGAGGGAGGTGCTGGAGTTATTAAACGATCTCAATAATGGCGATTTTTCTGCCGACATTTGTCTAGTATTCACTCCAATACACACTTACTGTTATCACTGCAGTATCAAACTAAGTTCAGGAACATAGGTTATGATCAGCAGAGATATCCATAACATTAAAATGAATGGCAACACCACTTTATAAATCTCAGTAATATGCCGTTTAAAACGAAAGCTACTAATAAAAAGATTAATTCCCACAGGAGGAGTTAAGTAGCCAATTTCTAAATTGGTTAAGAAAATCATTGCTAAATGGACAGGATGCACTCCATATCTTTGCGCCATAGGAGTAATTAGTGGCACGATAATCACTATCGCGCTAAAAATATCCATAGTACAACCAACTAACACCAAAAATAGATTCAGTGCTATCAAAAATGCATATTTATTGGTGATATAAAGCTGAATAAAATCTAATAACTTCATCGGCACTTCTTCATCCACTAGATAATTGGTAAAGGCCAATGCGCAACAGACCATCATTAAAATCGCACCTACTAAAGACATAGAATTGAACATTACTTTACTCAAATCTCGTATTCGAACATCTCGGTAAATAAAACAACACATAATTAAAACGTAAAAAGCAGTCAACGCGGCCGCCTCTGAGACAGTGGTAATTCCGCCATAAATACCAACAACTACTCCTACGGGAAGCAACATCTCCCAAAATGCTCCTTTACCTGCTGAAACTACCTCTCGAAAAGAAAATCTGCGAGATACAGAAACTGTCGCATTTCCATTAAAACCACGCACTTTGATCGCATACAGTGAGAGAACAAAAACCAGTAAGATTCCAGGAAGTGGACCTGCACGAAATAACGAATCGATGTCAGTTCTAGAAATAATTCCATACAAAATTAATGGCAAGCTTGGAGGAAAGAGTAATCCCAAAGAGCCACAAGTAGTGATGAGACCCAAGGAAAATTTCTCACTATATCCTTCCTCTTTGAGGATCGGATACATCAAACCTCCAAGAGCAATAATGGTAACTCCGGAGGCCCCCGTAAATGCAGTAAAAACCGCACTAACCGCTAAGCTTACAATTGCTACGCCGCCTGGCAATACACCAAAAAGTGCTTGCCCCAAACGCAATATTCTCTTGGGAGAATTAGATTCCGCCATCATATATCCTGCAAACGTAAATAGCGGAATTGAAATCAACAATGGCTGAGATGCCACTTGGTACATGGCGATAGGAATACTAGTTATCGCAATCCCGTTCAGTGAAAATGCCACCATCGATACTAGAGACAATATCAAAAAAAGCGGTGTACCTATTAGTGCCGCCATAATTATTAACAAAAAAATTGTTGTTGTTAGCAAAGGTATCTCCCATATCCATTAATAATTACGAATGAACTTCTGTAGACGCTTCCGAAAAACATTGGAATGAAGTTAAGAAGAGATAAAAAAATCGATACAACATTAGAATACAACCAAAGGGAATAATCGAAACCAAAACCCCACGATGAATACCCAAAAATTCCACCCCTTCATACTTGAAAGCATAATCTACAAACTGTATCGCCCCTATCGTTAACCAGCTTAGGGTTATCATCGCCACCAAATAAACAATCCGCTCTAAATGTTTTTTCAAGGTAAATTTTTGAGCATTCTCTAGAATTTTTCCCACAATATCAACAGCTATGTGCTGACGACGACCGATGGCCAATGTGCCTCCTAAAAATGCCGACAGAAAAAAAAGATGACGGACGCAAGGATCAATCCACAAGACAGTAATCTGCCAACGTCGAAGGATAATACTAAGAATTGTCATGAATAGCATAGTTAAAACAGTGAACATCAACGAATAAAGGGCAAGATTGCTAATTAATTTATCTAAAAAAGTGGCACCCTTGACTATTCGTCGTACATACCGTTGTAACCCAGTAATATCGGTCATATCTTTCTAATCCTGCCTAATCCTGCATGTTTTCTATCGTTATTGCACTGTAGGTAGCATTCGTAACATCAAATAATTATTTATTTTTCTTGTTTGAAAGGCAAGATATTTTTTTTAAGATATTCAATAGTATTCTCATCTTGCGCTCTCACAAGGAAAAATCTATGAATGCAGAAAACATCAAGACCACGACTGATAACAAAGATTATAACTCCCTGCAGTATGGCACTCAACATCGCACAATATTTTTTGATATCTTATTAGTGGGAGGCGGTCCCGCCAATCTCACCCTGGCCATACATCTTACTAACCTTATAAAAAAACATAATGCTGACATCATTGAAAAAAAAATTGACGCTCGTCCAATCGACTATGAAAACAAAATTGCCATCATCGAAAAAGGGATTAATTTCGGTGCACACTCCATCTCTGGAGCAATTCTCGATCCGGTAGCATTAAATAAAATTATTCCTGAACATCTGCAATTGGGTTTTCCTATAGAATCCAAAATTGAAGAGGAGGAAATTTGGTATCTTACTAGTAAATATCGCTGGAAATTACCTGTTATTCCACGTTTCCTTAAAAATCACGGCAACTACGTTGTGTCGTTAAGCAAAATGGTCAGTTGGATGGCCAAGCAGGCCGAACAAAATGACGTCGTGCTCTTAAATGAAGTGGCAGGAGTAGAACTGTTGGTAAAAGATAATCAGTTATGGGGAGTAAAGACTGACGATCGCCAAATATCTCCAAAACACTATCCTGGTTATCAACTAAAAGCACAAGTAACTATCCTCGGAGAAGGAAGTGCTGGAGTTCTAACGTCTGCAGCAATTAAACGTTTTGGGTTGGATCACAGCAAAAATCCTTCAGTATATGAATTAGGCGTAAAAGAAGTTTATGAATTAAACAAGGCCGATAAAAGTGACAATTTATCTATAAATATAGGTGCGAGCAAAATAGGTGCGGGCAAATGCATACATACCATGGGATACCCTCTTTCTACTGGTCTATCTAGTTTAATTACCTCCCATAAAAGCGGTGGCGCCTTCCTTTATGGGATGGCAGAAAATCGATTGGCCATTGGAATGGTCACCCATTTAAGTTGCGCTGATCCACATCTGGATGTCCATCGTGAGTTACAACAATTTAAGCGACATCCATACATCCAAAAAATTTTACATAACGCTAAAGTAGTAGGTTACGGCGCAAAAACTGTGCCCTGTGGTGGTCTCTACACCATTCCTCGTTTAACTCATAATGGACTAATGATCATTGGTGATGGGGCAAACCTGTTGGACTCCAGAAAGCTAAAAGGATTGCACCTGGCCATGGAATCAGGAATTTTGGCCGCCGAAGAATTGTTTGCAGGGTATCTCCGCAATGACTTTCAAAACCCTACACCTAAAGACTATAAAGGTTTTGAAATGAGGTTAAAACAAAGTTTTATCTATAACGAGATGTATAAATCCCGCAACTTTTCACAAGCAATGAAGATGGGAATTCCTTTACCAGGAGGGCCATTAATTGGAGTTCAACTTATGACCAAAGGATGGAACCCTACAGGAAATCTCAAAACTCGTCCAGACTATCAACAAACCAGACCTATCAATCAGCCCGTCGGCAGCAGGAATAAAAATGCTTCCGTTAATGATGCTGTGCACTGCGATGAAAAAATTGTCATCGACAAGCTAACCGACGTATTTCTATCTCGAACCACGCATAGTGAAGACCAAAATAGTCACATAACTTTGAAGAATGAAGAGCATTGTAAATTATGCTTCCAACGGTATGACGCACCATGTTGTTGCTTTTGTCCAGCACAAGTGTATGAAAAACGCGAAAAAAAAATAACCATTAACTTTTCTAACTGCTTACACTGTAAATGCTGTGACCTAAAATGCCCACTTGATAATATCGTTTGGCGGTTACCAGAAGCAGGGGGTGGACCGCAATATACTATCCAGTAAATTTGGAGACCATAGATGTCTAAACGAAAACAGGAGCAATCGTGTATAAAATAATTGTGTTGGCAAAACAAGTTCCGGATACGAAAAATATTATCGGAGAAGCAATGCGTCCAGATGGAACAGTTAATCGCGCGGCCCTTCCTGCAATCTTCAACCCCGAAGATCTACAGGCATTAGAAATGGCATTACTAGTAAAAGACCGCTTCCCTCAAAGTAAGATCAGCGTCATAACTATGGGACCGATAGCTGCAATCGAAATTTTACGTGAAGCGCTCTTTCGCGGGGCCGATGATGGATATCTGATTAGTGACAAACAGTTCGCTGCCGCTGATACCTTGGCCACTTCTTATACACTAACGCAAGCGATCAAAACATTATCAGGCCATGGAGATCCTCTCGAACCCAAGAATGAAAATGCCATAGATTTAATTTTTTGCGGACGACAGGCCATTGATGGGGATACCGCCCAAGTTGGACCGCAGGTCGCTGCTAATCTAGGAATACCCCAAGTCACATACGCCTTTGAGATAGTAGACATAGGAGATCACCACAAAAATCAAATTACGCTGAAACGTCAACTAGACGACGTCACAGAATTGGTGCGTGCACAAATGCCCCTCCTGATTACGGTAACCGATAGCGCATCTCATGCACGACCACGCGATATACGAAGAACAATTTTTTTGCGTAAGAAAAAAATACCTGTATGGAATATACGCGACATTACCGCAAGTCCTGATCGTTGCGGACTTAAAGGCTCTCCGACAAATGTACTAAAAATCAACAGCGTTATTCTTTCACTAGAGGGAAAAAATACACAAACTTTTGAAGCAACTCCGCAGTCTATGGATAAGTTGGCAAAAATATTACGAGCAGAATTGCATCAAACTGGCACATTAGAACGTTAGAACTTTAGAACACCAGAACATGCGAAGGAGAAATATTTAATGAAAGAAGTCTGGATATATATCGAATATCAAGAAAAATCAAAACAGATTACAGATGTCAGTCTAGAACTACTCTCAAAAGGGCGCTCTCTGGCAAACACCTTGCAGGTACCTTTAGCGGCAGTACTTCTTGGAAACTTCAATGATGACACCCCGAAAATACGCTCAGAACTCGCTTGTTTCTCTTGCGATCAATTGTATTTGGTTGATCATCCTGTACTATCCCATTACACTACTATACCTTTTGCACGCACAATTACTATCTTGGCCAAGAAGTATTCTCCACAAATCATTCTCTTTGGCGCAACACCAATAGGAAGAGATTTAGCTCCAAGGATATCTGCAGCGCTACAAACGGGATTGACGGCAGATTGTACCGGATTAGAAATCAAGAACGTAACATATCGACAGCAAGAATATCAAAATTTGCTATTACAAACTCGACCTGCGTTTGGCGGCAACATCATTGCAACCATCATTACACCTACGGCGCGTCCGCAAATGGCCACCGTTCGTGAAGGAGTGATGGAAAAATCTTCAATTATTTGTAACACTAACACAACAATTAAATTATTAACTCATCCCTTCGTCCCCCATCCAGAAGATCAATTGGTACAATTGGTTCAACCATTGAGTACCTCTGATACTGATACTACTAGTACTACTGCCGATACCACCGATCCTTTTTTATCTCTATTTCCTTCATTGAAACGCGCTGAAATTGTAGTTGCGGTGGGTGCAGGAATCGGTACTCAAGATAATTTGAAGCTATGTTGGCAGTTAGCAGAAACGCTCGGTGGGGCAGTGGGAGCAACCCGCGCAGCAGTGGATAAAGGTCTCTTCCCCAGAAAATACCAAATTGGCCAAACAGGAATCACTGTCCGCCCCAAAATTTATATTGCATGTGGAATTAGCGGAGCAATTCAGCATCGGGCAGGAATGTCCTCATCCAAAAGAATTGTGTCTTTTAATAACAATCCTGACGCGCCAATTGTGAAAATTTCTGACTATGCAGTTATCGGAGATTTAAAACAAAGTTTACCGCTTTTTATCGCTTCGCTGCGAAAAAATATTTAAAATATTCAGACAATCATCAAAAAAATTGTATTACCTGTTAATCTTTATTCTTGCCTCTATAACGTAATAATTAGATAATGACGCACTGATACATAACTCTTGTATACCAGACAATGTGCGTACATTAATTGTTGTATTTTATTTATGGATTTTTCCCAATTAAAGTTTCTAGTCGTCGGGGCAGGATTTAGCGGTGCGGTTATTGCGGAGAGAATTGCCAATATCTTCGATGAGGTTGTGCTTGTAATCGATAAACGAGCTCATCTCGGAGGTAACTGCTCTTCTCTCACAGATAGTAACACTGGCATAGAGTATCACCGCTATGGAACACATATCTTTCATACTAACAATTCAGAAGTTTGGTCCTATATTCAACGTTTTACTAAATTCAACCAGTATCAACACAAAGTCTTAACGCTACATCAAGGCAAGACTTACCCCCTGCCCATCAATCTCTGGACCATCAACATGTATCTTAACAAAAATTTTTCACCAGAAGAGGCGGAAAAATTCATTAATATTGAAATTAGCAACAAAACCACCATTGAATCCACCAACGAAACCGCCAGCGAATCTACCAACAATATCGCTTTTGAGAAAAATATTCATCACCATATAAATTTAGAGACAAAGGCGATTTCTCTGATCGGCAGTAAACTTTATAATGCGTTTATCAGAAATTATACGTACAAACAATGGAATACCTGTCCTTCTAAATTACCAGCGGCCACTATCAATCGTTTACCAGTGCGTTTTAATTATAATACCAATTATTTTGATGATCCTTTTCAGGGGATACCGAACGATGGTTATGAAAAAATTTTTGAAAAAATACTTTCTCACCGAAAAATTAAATATCTACTTTCTACTGACTACCAAGACATAAAGAACCACCTCCCTCCCGATTGCCTAATTATTTACAGCGCCCCCATAGATGAATTTTTTCAATATAAGTTAGGCCCATTGGGTTGGCGTGGACTCTCGTTTGAAAAAGAAGTCTATAAGCTGAAAGACTATCAGGGAACGGCAGTGATGAATTTTAGCGACCTAGACACACCATTTACACGTATCCATGAATTTAAACACCTGCACCCTGAACGAAAAGAATGTTTCAACCGTGATCAAACTGTGATTTATAAAGAATATTCCCAAAACTGGCTACCAGGAAAAATTCCTTACTATCCAATCAATACCCCAGAAAATAATTCACTTTATCAAAAATATGTAGAAGCAGCAAAAAATGAAAAACACGTCGTATTCGTTGGACGGCTCGGAAGATATCGCTATTTGGATATGGACAAGGCGATCGGGGAAGCTCTGAATATTTTTGAAAATGAAATAAAGGAAAAAATATGTCCAAAGAGTTGATAGTGATAATCCCAGTTTATAATGAAGAGCGATTAATCATAGGGGTCTTAGAAAAATGGTGTAATGAACTAAACCGTCTGATGATCGATTACGAAATACACATCTACGATGATGGCTCTAAAGATCAAACGTTAAACGTACTACAACAATATGTCACTCAGACCACTAGTAATGCTAGAATTATTATCCATCACCAAGATAATTGCGGCCACGGACCTACTATACTGAGAGGATACCAAGAGAATATCAATAATTGTCAGTGGATATTCCAAATCGATTCTGATGATGAGATGGAACCAGAATTTTTCTACAGACTCTGGGATAAACGCCAAGACTACGATTTTTTACTCGGCCAAAGAGTGTCAAAAAAACAGCAACGCCCACTTTCCAGAAGCTTAATTTCCCTAATCTCCAGAAAGGTAGTAAATATATGTTATGGCAAGGGTGTTTATGACGTGAATGCCCCTTATCGACTCATGCGCAGCGACTGTTTCAACACTGTAGTAACTAAAATATCCGCCACCACCTTCGCCCCTAATTTGATCATCTCCGGATGGGTGGCGCGTAATAAGCTACGATTTATGGAAACAAAAATCCCTTACCGTCGTCGCCAAATTGGCCATTCATCAATAAAAAAATGGAGGCTATTCAAAGCGGCAACCAAATCATTTATTCAAACTATTAAATTTTCTTATGGCCCTTCGGATTTATGACGCACAAATCGTAAAAATCATGACGCCAAAATTTCCATCGCCACGCGTTTAGCGTTTTCCATACAGTCAGAAATTGACACGCCTCCCCAATAATTAGCACACCAATTCCAATTTAAATTACGCAACTGAGAATCATGGTCCACACACCAATCCTTAAAAGCATAATGGTATTTATCAAACTGAGGAATAGATTTCGGCCATGAAAAAAAGAAAACCTTTTCTGGCCGTGCAACATTAATTTTTAGCACCGTGGCCAATTCCTGGTGTACATTCATAATTATTTTTTCTGGAGAACTACTCGCTATTTCGGGATAAAGTTCACCACCAACGAAAGCAGTAAACAACTCTTCCGGACCACGACACCTTCCTGGAAACATGTACGTAGGAAAAAGCACGCCCAAGGCAGCACGATCTTTTTGTTCATGCACATTCAAAAAACCAAACCCTCTGACCCTACTCGAAATATCTTTCTTGGCATACACTAAATGAATCACCCCTAGCCAAGGATAATGTAACGCCTGCAAACGACGAAATAATTTGAGAAACAGTTTCTGAGAATCACTAGTGGCATACTCGTCCACAAACTCGTCACTAAACTGCCTATCTCCAACTCCGTCCCCTGCGAACGAATTGAAAATCAATTCCGACAATTCTTCGGCGGGCAAGGTCACAATCAGATTTTTACAAAAATAATTATCTCCATCGGCCGTATGCACCATCCAGCGCGCATCAGGATAACGGCAAAAACCCTTATCTTTTATGATAGACCTTAGTTTTACCGCAGCGGCATGCAGCCGTAGATGCCCGGCCAATTTTTCACTTAGTGCCAAGGTAAGGTCGCGAATGCCTCCAATGAAAGTACAAATCCCATTTTTCACCCGATAGTCATTACCTGTATCTGACTTTTTTAACGCAGACTTCTCCTTCAACATTCCCAGCAATAAACTTGGACATCTTTTGTCTGCTCGATGGAGCAAGGGAAAGGCCGTTCTTACCAACAAAGATTTCGGATCACCAGCATATATTCCAGATACCAGAGGAGTTACCAAATTATCCGCCATTTTGGAGCTAAACTTCCGCGAAAAAAAATCGTAAACCGTTTCCTTCTCCTCCAACGAGGATTTTGACAATCCCCCTAAAAGCATTTTTGCCCGAGCGCTCCAATCCAATAAGTCGGAAAAAAAAATTGCAGGTCCAAGCTTTATCAAGTTATCACGTTTACAAACAAAACGCCCTCTAGCATCATCAAAAGGATAAACCAACCTCTCACTAATCGCCAATTTTGCAATCACTTCTTTTAACACATAGCTACGCTGTTTAATCAGAACAGCATTGGGTCCGTTCTCCAACAGCAAGTCTTGCTCTCTAGTAGAAAGTATCCGCCCTCCCGTTCGCCCCTCTTTTTCCAAAATCAAAAAATCGTGTAACCTTTGTTGTAAATACAAACCACAAGTAAGACCAGAAATCCCTGCACCCAAAATAATCGACTCATGATAATAATCCATGACCAGCGAACTCCTCGAAACACCCAAAATACCCTTTGATAAAAGGAACAATATAGTACAAGAACTATTACTTTCGAAGCAAAAAGAACGTACAATGGGCAAAGCGTATGTCCAAACACAGTTCAGAAATCTTCCTGGAAACAACAACGTCAATCACTCGCCCCTAAAGGAGCGAGCTTGTGAAAACAGGTTCGAGATTGACAAGGAGGCATTTTACAAATGCAGAAGTTGGTTAAGAGATGCGCCCCAAAGGTTTGGGGTGCGCATACATACAC
>JADGBS010000170.1:0-3175 GCA_015231325.1 Oligoflexia bacterium
GGAAATACAGCTGATGCCGACATTGTACAGTGGCCTCTCTCTTTAAACAGGGTTTTGCAGAAATATCCTTCGTCAAAAGTAGTTATTCCAGGACATGGGTTACCGGGGGGAATAGAACTTATTCAGCATACATTGGAAGTGGTTAAATGAAAAAAATAAATAATCAATTTATTATCGAAAGCAGTCGGTTATTTCTTAGGGCAATTTTATTTGATGACTATTTGGAATTGATGAAATTTCATAACAATGCCAATGTAATGCGTTTTATCGGTAACGGAAAACATGATTGGACTGTTGAAGAATTTGATGCCGAAATTAAAAATCATACTAAAGATTATGATAATGGATATGGTTTTTGGACTACGGTCGAAAAGGAGTCTGGGAGGATTTGTGGTAAATGTGGGATTATTGAACATATCAGGGAAGACAAAACATCGGAAGTAGAGCTGGGATATTTATTTGGAAATGAATTTTGGGGACGTGGTTATGCCACAGAGATTTCCTTGGCAATTGTAAAATATTTTTTCTGCGAATTAAAAAAAGAACAGTTGGTCGCTTACACTTTCTTGGAAAACAGTAGTTCGGTTAAGGTGTTGAATAAAATTGGGATGGTCAAAGAATATCAATTTAATGCTAAAGGACACCAAATCGTTAGGTTTACTATAAATCGCAACTCATATTATTCAGATAAAGTTACAGATGAAGATTAAGTTTTTTAAGTTCTCTAACAATTGAAAGGATAAGTAATAAAATGAGAAATAGAAAAATAAAAGAGATGTCAAAAATTATCTGGATTGTTTTATTTTTTATTGTTTCTGTAAGGGTGTTCGCAGCGGCGGAAAATGTCTGTTTACCACAAGAACCGCAGATCATTAGCAAAACCCAGGATAATATGCTTTTGATTTATGATATTGAAGATGCTTCTATCTTTGAAAATCAAAACAACCTTTATTTTAACGTAATTAAGGATGCACTTCTGGCAGTAGGTATATCAGAGGCGCAAATTTATAACAATCCTAGCTACCCTATTGATCTAGCAATGAAATTTTATGCCACGAAAAAGGATCCTGTCTTTCAAGCAGAGGCAAAAAATTTAACTACGATTACCACTAAAAATATTGGAGTCATTCGAAAAGTAAATACGTTAGAATCTTTTTTATATACTCAGCAAATTAAACATTTTCCTTTAACCAAAGAAACCAAGTCCAGCGAATTTATGGCCTATATTTTGAAGAAGCGAAATATCCAAAAACAACAAATGAAAATAGTACTGTTCTTGTCAAACGGACTGAGATTTAAGGTGGACACTGCCATAGTAAAACAGCATGTCCAAGACGGCTGGCAACTCTCTGCTCATATTCATAATCATCCATTTTATATTCGCCCACAAGAGGGATTGGACATTGGTGGCGTGATCGCCCCAAGTGTCAGTGATGTACAAATGCATCGTGTTTTAGTTGCAAGTTATGGATTGGAAAATGCCATCATTACTAATGGATTATTTAGCATTGAAGTGGCTGGAAAAGATTTTGATAAATTATAGATTTACCGGGGGGTGAAGTGCCCTATAATAGGAGGATAATTAGGTGGAAATAGATCGGTTACTTTCGCGTATATCAAAAGCATGTGGGGTAGACGATATACTGGTCAGCCTAACTGAAAAGATTCAGATGTCTGATTTAAATTCACTTTTGATGGAGGTTTTTAATCAGAAAACAAAAAAGATTTCGATATCACAGTTATATCAAAGTTACTTAACTAATCCATATGTGGCGCCATCACAAATTTCTCCGATAGAGCTACTAAAATTTGATACGCTAGCATATTCTCTCCTTCCTGGTGATTGTGAGGTGATTGAACTCTCTCCCTTATGTCCGCTAGGAACCTGTTCATCTTTGGCCCCAGTACATCAAAATAAAATAATCAGTGCGCTCCGAAATTCGGAGGTAGTCTCAGACGCAACTAATGTTTTGGCATTGGAATGTGCGAAGAGGCGTTTACAAAATAATAAAAATAAAAATATGCGACGTGACGCCATTTTGAAATTGGCGACCAGTCACCGTTTTGTTCGAGTTCAATCTGCTCCAGATAAAACTAGTAAATTTACTGCGCATTTTAAGATTTTTTGCGTTTGTTTTGCCGGGATTGATAACGGCAATTACCAATTCGAAGTGCATTCCTTACAAGAGGCGATTGATTTTTATTTGAGGTTGCTTAAAAGAGCATGCATACATTTTACGCCGACTTTATATCTAGAGATTTATGATAAAAATATTCTTAAGTGTATAGAAAATGAACTTGTTCCTAATCTCTTAAATATCCACCCGCAAATAAAAATTAAAATTAATAGGGAAGAGCGAGGATATAATTATTATTCTGCCATCCGCTTTCATATTTCTCTCGATGAAGTTGCTAGCGGGTATCCCTATTTGATAGACGGTGGTCTTACAGATTGGACGAAAAAGATCGAGGGGAATCAAAAAGCGCGTTTTTTGATTAGTGCTATTGGCAGTGAATTGTTACTCAATTATTTGTAATTGAAGTGGGGGCGTTAAGGACGGGTTGGTGATGAGTTCCTGTGTCCACTAGCGGAGAAAAAATGATCAATCGAAGAAATGAAGAAGAGATGACCAAACTTATTCTGCAAATAGCACAAAACGATGAGCGAGTGCGTGCAGTAATTATGAATGGTTCTCGGGCCAGTACGGGCGCAGCTAGAGATATTTTTCAGGATTACGATATTATTTATGTTGTTACCGATGTTGTCCTTTTTGTAGATGATCGCTCGTGGACTAATCAGTTTGGAGAGATACTGATTATGCAGAGGCCGGATGAATTAGATGGAATATGGCCTAATCAGCAGGAAAGATACAATTATCTGATGCAGTTTAAAGATGGCAATCGAATTGATCTATCACTATTGAAAAAAGAAAAATATCTGTGCTCTCCTAGAGATAGTCAGAGTGTTTTGTTATTAGACAAAGACAATGATCTAGGGGAGTTTCCCTTGCCTAGTGATAGTGATTATTTACCAAAAACACCAACAGTGGTTGAGTTTAATAATTGTTGCAATGAATTCTTTTGGGTGTCGTTATATGTTGCAAAAGGAATATCCAGAAGAGAACTTACCTACGCAAAATATATGTCAGAACAGGTGGTTAAGGAGGAGTTGATA
>JADGBS010000170.1:3213-8039 GCA_015231325.1 Oligoflexia bacterium
GCCAAAAACTTCGGCAAATGCGGAAAGTATTTGGAAGGTCATTTAGAAAAGGACCTTTGGGATAAATTTACTAAAACCTATGTCGATGCTAACTACCAAAATATGTGGGAAGCCTTATTCATAATGGTTGAGGTTTTTATGGAAGTGGCCGAAAGGATTGCAAAACACTACGGTTACTTCTATGACCGAAATGAGTTTCTTCCTGTAATTGCTTATTTAAAAGATATCTCTAAAATAAAAAATATTAGAGTGGAGGGCAGTGCAGAATGAGTATCGCAAGAATTAACATCTTTCTGGCGATGATATTTTTTTCTTTTTGGTTACAAAGTTGTTCATCGCCAATAAAACAATCTCAAAATAATGAAGTGGTAAAGATACTTGATTATTACCCCACTAAAGAGTGGCGAAGTGCCACGCCTGAAGAGCAGGGTTTGGATTCGCGGAATTTAGCAAATTTAATTAAATTTTTTATTCAAGAAAATATTAATCTTCATTCTTTGTTGGTAGTGCGTAATGGATATCTAATTCTGGATACTTACTTCTGGCCATTTACTTCTGAGAATGCTGTCCATGATATTGCTTCTTGTACAAAGAGTATAACCTCTACTTTAGTAGGGATTGCTATTGATAAAGGGTACATTGAAAATGTTAATGTACCGTTAAAACACTACTTCAATAATGTAGACAAAGAGGTGACTCTTAAAGATCTGTTGACTATGTCTAGCGGATTAAAATGTGAATCGCAACCTTCGGAAAAGACTCTTCACGAGATGATCAACAGTTCGAATTGGATCGATTTTGCTATCAAGCGACCGCAAAATCATTTACCTGGAAAATTATGGAACTATGACAGTAGTGGCGTGCATCTATTGTCAGCAGTAATCTCGCGAGCTACTGGAAAATCTGCCGCTCAATATGCCCAGGAAAATCTTTTTTCATTTCTGGGAATTAAGAAAGTTTTTTGGCCAGCTGATCCACAAGGGATTACTCACGGTTGGGGAGATTTACGTCTGACTCCGCAGCAGATGGCTAAGATAGGTTTGCTATTTCTAAATAACGGAATTTGGGATGGGGCGCGTGTAATTTCAAAAAAATGGATTGATGAGGCCACTAGAAATCAAGTTCCTGGCAGGGGATACGGTTATCTCTGGTGGATACCGACAAACGTAAATTCCCCCACAGCATCGAGGAGCTTTTTTGCTGAGGGAAGAGGAGGCCAAATAATCTATGTAAGTCCAGAAAGTGGTATGGTCGTTGTTACTACCGGCGGGGTGAAAGGTGTTGCGGATTTTCAAAAAATGATGCGCGCAATTGAATCTATGATTATTGCACCAGTCGTGGATCGTAGCAACGCTTTCGCTGGCCCCAGTACCACCCCGTTACCCGGGCCTTTATCGGTTAATCGAGAAGCACAATTATTACTTGCTAATTTAGTTAAGCAAGTTGCAACCCCTCCTTCGCCAAAACTTACCTTGTCCATACCATCTATTGCTAAAAAAATTCAAAAAAAAATCTATAAACTAAACCCAAACAATATAGGTTGGAAAACTATTGCGTTTGATTTTCCAAACGCTAACGCAAACTTAAATGTAAACACAATAGTAAAAGGTGAAAATGCCTATGAGGCAAAAATGAACATAAGGATGGGATTTGGAGAAAACAACGATAATACCAGCAGTACTCTGCGTTTTGGATTAGATGATATTTGGAGAATTAATTCAGATGTTCAATATGTAGCAATGGATCCAAAATCGGCGGATCAGCAACGTTTAGAGAATTCACAAATTGCTTTGAAGGCACATTGGGAGGGAGAAAATAAATTACTAATCGATTTTAATTTGCTTGGTGTTATTGAGTTTGGAGTAATTAGCGTAATTTTTAATGATAGATATAGTGATGTTAAATTCACTGAATCTACTGAAAATAAGGTGGTATCTGAGTTTCGTGGTACGCTAGCAGATACAAGATAGTAAATATCCTGGAGTTACCCGGGACCTGGCCTTGGGTGGAGCTTGAAATGGATGAAAGATTAAAACGCGATACAATTTTTATATGTAAATTAAAACTTTCTTCTCTATGTTTGATGAAGGATGGTGATTTGGATTGGTTTGTACTGGTTCCGGACAAGGAGGGAGCAAGTGATTGGAATGATCTGTCGCTTTATGATCAGAGTGTTTTAAATGAGGAGATATCTTATTTGTGTGGTTTGCTGAAAGCACATCTATCTCCGGCCCCAGAAAAAATTAACGTGGCCAATTTAGGAAATATCGTTAAGCAACTGCATGTGCATGTACTCGCGAGATTTGCTAATGATCGTGCTTGGCCTGGTCCAGTGTGGGGTGGGCCGAAAGAAAAAAATATTTTCAAAGAAGAGCGTGCCGATTTTTGGAGACAGATCATAAGCAAATCGTTTCCATTTAATAATTCATTATTTTTAATGCCGGCCACTGTCGATAGGACCGAGGATGTTCAAGATGTTCAGTTGGTACTAAAAAGATCTCCTCAATATTTTTTGAAAGTAAATGGAAAATTACCATCAGATGATGAGGCAATAAAGCTTTTTACGGAAGAAACACCTCTGGGAGAAAGAGTGATAATGCTGGTAAAGCATATTCACCATTTGCAAGAAAATAATTCTATTGGAGTTGTCGATGTTATTAGGGGATATCCTACTAGTGGTCATGCGATGTTGGGTCTTTTATTACTAAATGAAAAATATCAACGACAAGGACTCGGTGCTAAGAGCTATCGGGAAATTGAAAAAACCGTCATTTTGAATTGGCCAGAAGTCGTAGTAATGCGCATTGGGGTAGTTGATAGTAATATCGATGTAATTACTTTCTGGGTGAAAATCGGTTTTCGAAAAACAGGAGAAAAAAAACCATACCCAGAAGGTCATTTGGGCAGAGAGGTGATCATTCTTGAAAAAAATATCTAGGGTACGTCATGGAAGATTAGATCTGAGAGTTAAGAGTATAGTGGCAACTAAAATGCAACTAATACAATATTTAGCTGATGCCCTAGTGATCTTGTGTGCTCATGATTAATTTTATTGTCTATTGATAGTATGTTTATCATTCCAATTTTAAAAAAGCAAACGTAACATGAGCGCAATGAAAAAATACAAAGATGGTGGCCGTTAGGCAATATATCTCACTACCACTTCCCATTGGTAAATTAATAAAATTAAAATATGGTTTGCTCATCAGACCAATTCCAATCAACCAAATAATTGGCGTTAGAGCAGGCGCAATAAAGAATAGAAGTCTTTTACGCAGGCCTTTGAAGATAGGAAATAAATGTGGTATCCAACTCAAAAAATAGACGACTATCCCTGCGCTATACAAAATAAATCCAATTTTTTCCTTTCTTAACGTAAAATCAAAGTGCATGAATATTGGTAACGTAAAGACAACAAATCTAAAAAAAATTTCCAATGTAGTAATTGCACATGGCACCACTAAATTGGGATTATCTAAACGAATTTTTCCGATAAGTTTTGATGCCAGCAGTAAATTCCATAAATGAATTGGAATAAAAAGCATAAAGGAGTTTGTTAGTACTTTGGTTAACGTTAACATATCGAATCCGCTTGTTCCTTTTTTGCTAACGCGATTACATTTTTGATAAATTCACTTTTACCATTACAGTAATTGTTAATGTTACCTCCGCTAGATGTCGCGAGTTCCTTTTTTAATGCCGCGTACTCTTGCGCGATTTGGGAATGATTACGTAGGTAATCGCGAAAGAGCATATGGGTAATCCAGAACGCACTCTCTTTTTCCACTATATGCAGATGGAAATGGCGGTTAGGCAGACCGCAAGTCTCTGATGGCCCACGATGGTAAAATCGGCGATCGGGTAAATTTGCTTCGTATTCTGGCACGTAATGATAACCAATAGTCCGCAGCGGAGAGATTAATTCTTCGTTTATACTAAAGTTATCTATAGATGCCATTATGTCACATACCGGTTTTGCTGCTAATCCAATCACCGCGGTGCTACCAATGTGTTCAATTTTCAATATTTTATTTCCGATGGCCTGCATAATTTTCATACTTTCTTTTTCGAATACTTTAGGCCAACGGTGGTCGTACTCGGTGATCAGTATATTAACTGCTTTGCTGTTGTTATTGCTACTGCTGTTGTTATTAACTTTCTTGTCTATTCCTGATCTTTTTATCCATTCCTCAATTCGTTGGGAGTTATTTTTTCTCTCATTTGTAAATTTCCACCATGGTAAACTTCCTTTCCCCTCCATGAAATAAACAGCGGAGATAAAAACATCTAAAACACATGGGTCGTGAATTTTTTTAGTATGTTCGCAAAGTTGGAAATACAAAAGATATGGATCTCTATTCTTTAACTCTGTCGGATTATTGATTCCAATTCCAATTAGATCATCAGCGATACTCTCGCCTATGTTTGGGATTTGTTGCAGCAATAATGCCTCTGCTGGATCTTGTGCCTTCCCTGCTTTTTTGGTTTTTGTTTTTTTCATCAATATTTCCTTTTTATACTCTAATCAATCAATTAATCACTTTATTTAATTCAATTTTTCCATCAAGAATGATTCCATTTTTAGTGAATACAATCTGTCGACCAGCTTCGACATCAAAAAATATTTCATTAGTTTCTGGTAAGATCTCGACGGGTGGTTCGCTGTTTTCATCGTTGCTAACGCTTTTAACGATAGCAAAAAGTTTGTCTCTTAATTTGGAAATTATTATTACAAGATCATCTTTGGTGTAACTATAGACTTCCACATAATGTTTGAGGGGTAATATCGAAAAAAAGTTTACAAAAAGAATCAAATAGGTTTCCCT
>JADGBS010000171.1:0-4560 GCA_015231325.1 Oligoflexia bacterium
TCTCGCTGCAAGTCTGAAAGAGGGGGAAATTCCTGAAAACATAAAAAAAGATCCAACGATGTTGAAAGCGATTAGACAATTGGAGACCATGCACTTCTCCTCTGAAGAACGCGAAATATATGAGGCCCAGCAAAAACGCCTCCGGGATGAACAAGCACAATTGCGTACCGCTATTGAAAAAGGTTTAGAGAAAGGCAGAGCAGAGGGTCTAGTAGAAGGTCGGGAAGAAGGGAAGAAAAAGGCGCTACAGATGGCGATCGAAGGTCTTCTACATATTCTCGACGATCAAACTATTTCTTCATCCCTCGGAGTAAGCACTGAAGAAGTGGCAAGAATTCGAAAAGAGAAATAGGCATCCGTACTCACGCAAAAAAGCAAAAAAGATTTTTGATGAGGATACTTTTTGTAGTTCCATATTTAGGATGTCTATTGAAAGAGAGAATTATCGAATTTTGTTGAAGAAAACCGTGGTCATTGATACCTAAAAAAGGTGATTTTGAAAAATGGTCGGGGCGACTGGATTCGAACCAGCGACCTCCTGCTCCCAAAGCAGATACGCTAGCCAGACTGCGCTACGCCCCGATTTATTTAGAAACAAGCACAAGCAATTGTATATTAACCAACGGTAATTGACAAACACTTAATTTAGAAATTGTGATTATGAGAAAAACCACCGGATCTGCCAATCAAAAATTCACATAACCGACGACATGCACGTGCACGGTGCGAATTTTCTCGCTTCCACTCTGGAAGCATTGCAAGAGTAGGGGCAGAAGAATTAATCAGATCAGCATCTACTCCAGCAACTGCAACTGCTACTGCACCATCAGGAATGAAAACTGGATCAAACCCAAAACCTCCGTCGCCCTCAAGCGTCCTGCCAATTTTTCCATCCAATCGCCCCTCGAAAAAATAAATTTCATGCGGTGAAAGATAGCAACATAAGACACAGATAAAATAGGCATTTCTCCCTACTACTTCACGCTTTTCCTTGTTCTCAATGTTATATTTCTCGATGTTACAATTCTCGATATTGCCCAATTTCTCTGCTCGATCAAGTTTATCCAGCAACAATAAACACTTTTCTTCGTAGGAAATGTTCACAGAAGTGTTTTCGGAAGTGTTTTCCCCAAAACGAGCAGAATAAATTCCCAGCTCTCCCGGAAGTGCCAAAACCTCCAGTCCGGAATCATCGGCAAGCGTGGGAACCTTGAACTTGCGATAGTATGCAGCGGCCTTTATTAAAGAATTCTCCCGATAGCTAGTACCACTCTCCTCCACATCTAACGAAAATGGAGCACCAATAATTTGTACCCTACCCTGTACCCTACCATGAACAATACACTCTTGTATTTCAGAGAGTTTATGCTTATTAGCAGATGCGAGCATCAGCTCTATTGATTTAAATGATTCAAACGATTCAAATGATTTCATTTTAAATTTCAATTTTTATCTACCTCAATACCCTATTCTGCTCTGCGAATATCCCACTAAGTGCATTTTTACCACAAATCATCATTGCCCATAGCTGTTCGGGGGAAAATGCCCCTCTCTCAGCAGTACCTTGGATTTCAATAAACTTTCCGCTGGCAGTCATTACCAAATTCATGTCCGTCTCAAAAGAAGAATCCTCTTGATAATTTAAGTCCGCATAAATGAAAGAAGAGGCATCGATTCCTACACTAATCGCCGCCAGTTGCTCTTTGATTGGATCTTGAGAAATTTTTCCATCGCGCAAAAGTGTACGGACTGCCAAAACGAGAGCAACATAGGCACCAGAAATTGCCGCAGTCCTGGTTCCACCATCGGCCACCAAAACATCACAGTCAATCAAAATGCTCCTTGCACCGAGCAACGACAAATCAATCCCTGCTCTCAATGCTCGTCCGATGAGACGTTGTATTTCATGAAATCTTCCTGAAAGTCCCTTTCGTTCTCGCTGTAGACGTTCATTGGTGGACCCAGGCAGCATTCCATACTCAGCGGTGATCCAACCAGTGCCTTTGCCTTTCAAAAAAGGAGGAACATCATCACTGATACAGGCCGTAATATGAACTTTTGTGTTACCAAACTCGGCCAAAACACTTCCGGCCGCATAAGGATTAATGTTGGGTGTAAACTTTATTTCCCTGGTTGCTGTCCGCTTTACCAAAGTCTCTGCAGTGGCCAGCGCGGCCCAATCAATGATTTTTTCCACTTTTTGCTCCTAAATTCTCTTTACAAATAAAAATTACATGTTATATGAAGATGCATGAATGATATAAAAGCAACGAATACAACTATGACTACAACCGTCGTCCATCTAGAAGAAACTAACTCTACCCAGGAATTTTTGATAAAATACTTATCAGAAAGAAATCTGAATAACTCTTCAGTACTGGTCTCTACTTCTAGACAAACCCAGGGTATTGGTCGGCAAGGGAAAAATTGGGATTTCTACGAAAATTCACTAGCATTTTCGTTCACCATTCCACCAGCAACGCCAATAACCCTCTCTGCGCTGGAGGTTGCAGTTTCCACTGTTAACTTTTTCAAATACAAGTTTAAACTATCTTCCCTGAAATTAAAATGGCCAAACGATATCCTAAACGCGCAAAACCAAAAATGCGGAGGCATTTTGATCAGCGTCATTAATTCCACACCAATCCAGCTAGTAATAGGAGTAGGGATCAATCTGATGTTTGATAGTGTGCGTGATCAACACCTGCTCACCAACGCTAAAGACTACCTCACACCACTAGGATTTGTTTTTTCTGACGGCAGTCCAAATTCAGATAAAATCAAAAATCAATTGTCACCAGAATTCAAAAAGCAGATTCCAGTAGAATTATATGAACATATAAGGGCAAATCGTTTAAATCCGAAAGATATTGTCTCTAATTGGCATCATCTATGCGCCCACAACGATAAGATGGTAAACATTGTTACCGAACCCGATAATCACTTTTCAGGAATTTTTCGCGGAATAAATGAACAAGGTGAAGCGATTATTTATAATCAACAAACTGCTACTTCCAAAAATTTTCTCAGTGGAACCCTTTTGATATGTGAATGAGCAGATTGAATCGTATGAATCATATGATTCGTACTGAATAGTACCAAACAAAATCGTTCAACTATCAATACTATCTTTCTTATTCGCTTCGTCCACATTATCCACACTGTCAGCAATTTTATTCAATTCATTTTTGATTAAGTTCTCTGCCAATTGCGGGATTACCTCCCGGCCAATTTTTTCGACAACCTCTTTGCAATATTTTTTCAAAGAGTTCTCCACTAACGGAGGTAGGTTACTAGGAATTTCTTTTTTTATCTCCTGCAAAATCTTATCTTTGAATTCTGCGCTTAATTCTGCTTTTATTTCTGCTTTTAATTCTGCTTTTAATTCTGCGCTTAATTCTGCTTTTAATTGTACTTTTAATTCGTCTCTACTTTTTTGGGTAGAAACGATAGGCACAGGTTCATTCGCCACTTCAGCCACTTCGGCCACTTCGGCCACTTCGGCCACTTGCACTGCCTGGCCAGGAATGTGTTCAATGGCCAAGGACCAAAAATCATCAGCATCAAAATCACTCTCAATCTTGTCTTTGAGGTCCTGCTGGTTTCGTTGATCTTGCTGTTCTTGTGGTTCTTGTTGTTCTTGCCGATCTTGTGGATCTTGCCTATCTTGTCGATCTTCTACAAAATCGTATAGATCTCCTAGCGCTCCTATCTCTCCTAGCGCTCCTAGCTCTCCACTTTTTTTAACCTCCACCGATTCAAATTGCAACCCTTCCTCTGGTACCAACATTGGCCTCGGTTGAACGAACTCAATCTGACCACCTCCAAACTCACTCTCCGAAATATTATCTTCACTCTCCTTATCTTCATCTTCCTTGCCTGTTAGCAATATTGGGGGTACCTCTGGCCCCCATGATGCGAGCTCACTTTGTAATTTTTTTAATTGCTCGACTGTTTTGCCATCTTCTCCAAAATTAACTACCGTTTTACCAGCAGGGATTTCATCAATTTTTACGCTTCCAATTTCCGCGTCTTTCTCCTCCGTATCCCCTGTCTCCTCACTATCCCCCAAGGGTTTCATCACCCACTGATCGGTATCATCATATTCTTTATCTTTTTCCTCTCCTTTGGCATTCACTATTCCATCTTCATCCAATTTGGGTTCTTGCGATTTGGCGTCTTCTAAAACGGATCGACACAACTCAACAAGATCTCGTCCATCGAAAGGTTTAACAATCTTGTTGTTGAATCCATTTTTTAATAGCGCAGCTTCATCAACATTATCAAATGCACCATACATTAATATTACTTGTACATTGGGTCGCATTTTAAATACTTTTCTAATCAGGCCATAACCACTTTCTTCTTCAGATAAATTAAAATCAAGTAAAATTAGATCATAATTATTTTTTTTCATTTGATCAAAAAGGCTTTTCTCATCTAGACATTCATGTAATTCATATCCCTCAACGGACAAAGTGATAGAAACTACCTTTTGAATAGTTAAGCTGTCGTCTGCTACCAGTATTTTTTTTTGCATGTCATTTATCATAGCTGCAC
>JADGBS010000171.1:4582-7945 GCA_015231325.1 Oligoflexia bacterium
CGCCAATATGACTTCAAATAAACAATAACAAATTGATCAACCAATAAACATAAGCACAAACACAAGCTCAAGCTCAAGCTCAAGCTCAAGCTCAAGCTCAAACACTATACACCTTCAAAAGAAATCGAAAGACACATTGTGTATCGGCATAAAATATCTAAGCTTCATAATAAATATATTATATTTATTTAAATATATCTAATGGAGTATGTGAACCCAAAATCTATTCGCGTTCATTTCGAATTTTTATTCATGTACAATTGATCTTGACAACTCGGTTAATTTAGAGACAAATATGTCGACAGATATAGTCGGTGATCAAACACCAATGCCTCAAAAGACAGCTACGGTTCTCAGGCAATAACAGTAGGGTGGGTTAAAAACAGGTTCATCGGTTTCAATGCTAGATAATATCTTTCTAAACCATTCTAACGCATGTTTTTTGCCTCTTCAATTTGGATGAGTCTTTTAGTTTTGCCCAATTCAACATATTTCGAAGTAAGCTCCTTCGTTTTGGAATCACGTATTCCTGCAATTTTTTTCCATATCTTTTGCGCTTCTACTGCATGATTTTTTATAAATTGATGACTAAATAGAACAAAATAATCCTTAATTATTATCGGAATAGGAAGACGTTCAATCTCCTCAAATGTTTTTTTTCAAGGTAAAAATAGGTCATCAACACATCCTCAGTAGCAAATCCAATGGTTCGACCCAATTTTAATTTTATTCCTAATTCAACGAAAACCTGTTGCATAATTTCCACACAAATTCCTTGATTAACAGCTACTTTGCGCGCTCGCTTCCACCACAACTAGAAGAAATACAAGAAAAATTACAGATCTTCGGTTTACCATTTTTTTCCATCCTTTGTAAATTTGCTAATACTAACAGTGCAAGTGGAAAATTTTTTACAAACAGAACATACGCTTAAATGCTAGGCTTAAACGCTACTAAGGATAACAATGCTATAAATAACTAAAAATCAATATCTGCGAGATATGCTGGTGGCCAAGAACCACTTAATATTAAAATACGACAAAATTACTTTGAATTCTAAAAAAATTAATAGATGCAGAATTGTGGTAAGAAATATGCTAAATATGCTAATTTATTTATAATTGGATCTGGCCATGAATACAGTCGTTTGGGTGTCACTTTGGTGGTAACGTCTCTTTCACGTGCCAAAAACGGTTATTCTCGCTCTCCAGACCAATGTCGAAGAAAGTAGATGTCGAATAATGCCGCCTACTTTTCTCCAGAGGATGATCATTATCTATCTCGCTAAAGAGATATTCGGACTTGAGTTTGATTGTTTTGCCAGAAAAATCTAACTGAAAACGCCTGCCCGTGTTTGGAATCTGTTGCATTGATAGAGCTCCAAATTGGTTCTCAAGTATATCTTTTGATACATGGACAACTGCATCAGTACAGGCAGTTTGAGTAAATGCTAAATAAAATCGCTCTTTGCATAATGTTACATTCACATTATCCGGCGGTACAGAAGCGCAAGATTCACCAAGTTTTTTCTCCATAAGGTTAAATTTATTGAGACATATGGCCGCTGCCTTCTTCTTAGACATATTCTTATTCAGATCTGGGTCAGAACGGTTACACACCCCTTTTAAAATGTCACATGTGTTCTTTTTTCTACTACAATTTTCACTTTCAGGTAAATCACTTTGTATTCCATTCTTTAGGCCACTTAATCGTTTGAAATTGCCGTCAACATCTTCAAACATTTTTTCAACTCCTTCCTTGCTGTCGTCCCCCACCATTTCCGCTTCCTCCAAACCTACAGTATTTCCCATATTTCTAGCGAAATCTTTTGCATATTGGTAATAAAAGTAATCCGGATCCTTACGCAATTCTCCTTCTACATCTACCCTTGACTTCAAACACCAAGAGGCGTTGATGTCTAGCTTTCCCAATAAACCAGCTATCTTCCCGAAGACATCCTCTTTCTCAATCAGTTCATCAAGCTCTGTTGAATATTTTTCTATTTCTGGTTGTAATTTATCACTTTGATCTAAAAGATCCTGCCATTTGCTGGTGTTAGTGCGACCATTCCGCTCCCTTATAAGGTCGCACGCCGGTTTTTTCAAAATAGTTGGTTGACTTGCGCTTGCACATTGCAAAGTATTGGCCGTTTGAGATAATGCGCCATCTTCATCATCAATAGGATATCTTTTAAGTCCACGAGCTGCTTCATCGTAATCATAGGAAATAAATTTTTTGTCATTTCTCAAATAAAGCACTGGACAATGCATCTGTTCCTTTGGAAAAGGACAACCTTTTTTAACAAAATAAACACAACAATTACCTTTATTTCTGTAAATTTTTTGTTCATCAGTGACTGTATCATTACGCTTTTGGTCTATCTCTTCTTTGCGTTTTTTCAAATTCTCAACTACAAGTCGTTTTTTTTGCAGTTCACTAAATTGACGCTCATCAAAAAAACAACTTTTAAAAAAATCCCCCATTTTTTCGGCCGACTTGGTGAGCAGATCAAAGGTAACCGCTGTTCGTTTACCGAGTTTATCTTTCTTAGCAATAAATTCTGCCCGTCCTAACGCCAGAAGAAACTCACTAATTTTTCCGATTTTTTTTTGCGTCGCCTCGGACATTAAATCACTCTCTTCTTGAGCAGTGGGTAGCATCTCAGCGAACGAAGCATTCAATGAATCAAGACACCTCTTCCCCTGCCGTGGTGACAAAAAAGATTTCGCTTTGCAACGACTAGAAAACAGCCCTTTTACTTTGCGCATTTTATCAAGCAATTTTTTATAAATCGCATTACGTTCTTCTTCATTATTACAATCTGCTGGCCAAGTTTTATTTTGTCTACTCTCATTTTGTCTACTTTTAGCTTCGATTTCTTCTACTAATAAAGCAGCGTCATTTTTTGGTGGTATGCAAACTGTAGCAGGTTTTGGAGATGATAAACTGCCACCTCCAAACGCAAAATTGATTAAACCGACATATAATAACCAACAGGCATTAAATAAAATAATTCTTCTCATACTCCCCCTTATATATTTAAAAACATTTCCGTTTCTTTTCCAATAACCATATTCTACTGTATAGAATTTTTATTGATCTCCCTCCCCCCAAGAAAATAATTATTTATCATCCCTCTCAACTGTCCAATTTTTTTTATAAACATGTCATAATCACTATTATCGACAGACCACAAAACAATTTCGCCAAAATCCTTCGCAATTTGTTGCATTTTTTCACCTAATGCACTTTCGAAATCTAAATCTACCAACATAGATTCCAGCAACAAGGCCACCTCTTTATTATAACGATC
Organism: Oligoflexia bacterium; assembly: GCA_015231325.1. GTDB lineage: Bacteria > Bdellovibrionota > Bacteriovoracia > Bacteriovoracales > Bacteriovoracaceae > JADGAN01. The sequence continues at coordinate 7,896 of JADGBS010000171.1, forward strand.
TAAAAAATTGTTTACTTTTTTCTTGGATAATTCTTCAGTAGTCGATCCAC
>JADGBS010000172.1:0-6817 GCA_015231325.1 Oligoflexia bacterium
TTGGGTAGGTTAGAGAAGGATCTTGAAAAATTTGATCTGGTCTTGACCGATATTAGCATGCCAGAGTTGAGTGGTGCAGAGGTGGCCAAGATTTGTAGGAGGTTGCGACCTGGATTCCCTGTAGTAGCAATTAGTGGGCACGCCAGGGAAGAGCCAGAGGTACAAGAGGTGTTGCAGGCAGGGGCAGTTGATGCGATCATAAAGCCTTTTACGGATATTGAAAAGATTGCGGGAGTTATCCGCATGCGGATCGAAGAATGGAAGGGTATAAAGTGATATACGGGGAGATATATGGAGTGATAAATGCAACAGTATTTGGATTTGATGCGAACGGTTATTGAAAAGGGAGTGGATAAGAACGATCGGACTGGAACTGGTACTCGCTCTTGTTTTGGGTTTCAGTTGCGCTTTGACTTACAGCAAGGTTTTCCATTGGTTACTACCAAAAAGTGCCACTTAAAGTCAATTATCCATGAGCTGTTGTGGTTCATTAAAGGTGAAACCAATGTCGACTATTTGCGAAAAAATGGAGTACGTATTTGGGATCCTTGGGCCGACCAGCAGGGCGAATTGGGGCCAGTTTATGGGGCGCAATGGAGAAATTGGGGTGGGAATAAGGATGGTAACGTTAGGGGGATTGATCAGCTCTCTGAGGTCATTGAGGAGATTAAGAGGAATCCAGATTCACGGAGGTTAATAGTAAGTGCTTGGAATGTGGGAGCGCTTTCAGCTATGGCATTGCCTCCCTGTCATTTGCTTTTTCAATTCTATGTTGCGAATAAACGATTGTCTTGCCAGTTGTATCAGCGTTCGGCGGATGTGTTTATCGGGCTGCCTTTCAATATTGCTTCCTACTCCTTACTAACTATGATGGTAGCAAAAGTTACCGGGTTGGGGTTGGGTGATTTTGTACACTCTATTGGGGATGCCCATCTTTATTCCAATCATTTAGAGGCAGCAAAAATTCAGTTATCTCGTACTCCGTACTCGTTACCACGAATGAAAATTGCGGACGGTGCGGACCGTGCGGATGGTACGGATGGTACGGCCCGCACTTCTACTGCAACTATTTTTGATTTTGAATATGAGGATTTCCAGTTGATTGATTATGAGGCACATCCACACATTGCAGTTCCGGTGGCGGTTTAGGTGGTGGTTTAAATATGATAATTTCGATGATCGTAGCACATGGAAAAAATCGTGAGTTAGGCAAAAATGGAAAAATGCCTTGGCATGTTCCGGAGGATTTACGGCGCTTTCGTAAACTTACTTTGGGTCATTGTCTGTTGATGGGCAGAAAGACCTTCGAATCAATTGGTAAACCTCTTCCCGGCCGAAAAACAATTGTTCTTACTAGCGGCGATGGCATCGCCTCAGCTCCGCATCTGTCACTTTTTGTTGTCAACTCTTTGATGGACGGAATAGAACTAGCAAAAAAAATGGGTGAGAGTGAACTGTTTATTGCTGGTGGAGGTGAGGTTTATGCGCAGGCCTATCCGTTAGCGGAAAAATTGTATCTCAGCGAAATTGATTATTCAGGAGATGCCGATACTTTTTTCCCTTTTTATTCACCGGAGGATTGGATAGAAGAACAGTGTGAACAATGTGCGGATACCAATGTTGTCTTCAAAGTTCTGCGACGTGTTGCTGTATCAACCAAATAGAGGGAACGAACTGTTGTTCGATGGTGGATATTCGTGATGAAAATCTTCCTCCGAAGATATATGTCCATTATTGCTCCCTGAATTACATGTGTTTATACAAGAAGTAAATGCGGATGTCGCTCTTCCTATACAGTGATTACGAACAAGAACACAATTTTGCAAAGCATATTCGCTAACATTTCCACCGCTGATGCAAATTTGATAGTTGCTCTCACAGAAGGAGTTAGTGGCGTTATGGCGCTGAACACATTCGGAGATGCAATCATCTGCCCTACTGTCAGCGATAAAAAATGTTGCTAAGGCGAACATAAAAAATGAAAGAGAGAAAAAGATCGGAATTGATTTACTCATAGAACCTCCAAAGTTTAAATTACGTAAAAAAATCGTGTAAGTTATCTAACATTTAAACTGGTCGGACGCGAACATTATTTTGATCATTATCCTAAAATTTTTTCATCCATAGAAAAACGTGAAATAAATAGTCACTCCAGCATGACAGTAATTCAGTACCTTTCTGTGCAGTGACTTTCGCACGTGGCAATTTTTGTTACTTGATAATTGAAGATCGACTAAAAATCCAAATAAATCATCATTTCGAATTTTTGTAATAGAATCGGCTCAATTTAAACAATAGGAGATTAAAAACAATGATATCGAAAAAAATGACAGCGTTAATGATGGTAATAACTACAATGCTAATGATAGCTATTGCTACTGTTAGTCCAGTAAACTCTTCAGCAGGTGAAGATTTGTTGACATACTTACGAACACCTGAGGCCCAAGATGAATTAGACAATATTACGGCCACCAGAGAAAGTGTAAACCGGGTCAAAGTATTGCATCGTGGGGCAGCATCACTTAATGTAAGAATGAAATTAATAGAAAATGCTCGTCGCTTTGTTTACATCACTGTTCCCTATTGGCATCCCGATGCTATTGGTAAGCGGATGTATGAATTACTAAAATATCAAAAGACCATAAGCAAACCCAATCTGGAAGTGCAGTTAATGATGGATTGGAGTTCGAAAATCTCCGTTGGAGATACCAGCGGAAAAAAAATAACAAATGATTTGAATGCTCTGGTTGACGATCCGATTGTTCGTTGGAACCATCCGGATTGGGTGGAGGTCTGGTCACTTAAACTATTTGATAACCATCTGCATGAGAAAATTTTTTTGGTTGATGGTAAAGACGCAGTGGTTGGAGGGCAAAATATTGGAGAACACTATCAGGGTGTGGGCCCGGAAGGTTGGCACGATACTGATATTCTACTCACAGGTCCAGCGGTTCAGGATTTACTCAAATATTACGTCAAAAAAACAGAATTAGCACGCTGGTTGAAGAGGGTTAGTAATACTATGCGATGGTCAATGGGGGCGGTGCCGCGTGCTTGTTTGTTACAAGATTATTTTATGGACAAAGACCTGTCTTGTAAAAGCTACTTCAGTTATATAAATGATTACCGAGCGCAAACTCGTTATCCCTTTGAACAGAGTGCCGAGGATGAGCTGCAACGCTTGCAAAATGTTCAGTCTGAATTGCAGCAGGAAGAGATGCAGCAGAAAGAAATGCAGCAGCAGAAGGATGGGTTGTTTACCGAACAATTTGAGTACGATAGCGATCTTTCGGGAGTAAGAGTTGTATTGGATTTGCCACTTTCTAGCTGGCGTCCGGAAAATACCCATTGGTCGCGGTATTCTAAGGTGGTAAACACTGTTGAGTTTCTTTTGACGCATGCACAGCGTGAGGCACGCTTTTTTATCCCTTATATGTCTATTTCCTGGCAAATGGAAAATGCTTTAATCATGGCGGCCAAAAGGGGGATTCGTGTAGAGATTATTACTAATTCCTTCAATTCTCTTGATTCGGGAAAGGTTACATACAAGGTCGCGATCGGTCACTATTATCGATTGTTACAAGCAGGAGTGAAAATTTATGAGTGGCAAGGAAATAAACCGTTAACAGACATTATAGATAATGACAGAGAGCAAAAACAGCAATATTATTTGCAAGTAATGAGCAATTTCGCGACACTTTCTCTAGATGAACAAGAAAAAATTCTGGATGACATCGCAGGCATCTATTCTGATGTTGGTTTTGATCGCCAACTATACCGACAATTATTGAATAGCGGTAGAATTAATGTGCATAAATTAAGTTCATTGTCAGTTAAATTGGCACAAAAATATCAATGCAGCATTCCCGATGAGTATTGGCCAGGAGCTACCACTCATACCAAGGTAGTAGTGATTGATGGAGTCGCCAGTATGATAGGTTCTGATAACCTAAATGTCCGTAGCGAGACCTATAACTCTGAATTAATGGCCTTAATAATAGACCCTATAATTGGTGCAAAAATGAGAGAAATTTTTAACTATGATATAGGTGTCACGGAAAAAGAACAAAAAGGAGATGAGGAATTGATTCAATGTGGTGATCGGTTGATTCCGCGGCCACCACTTACTAAAGAGATTACCTTGGAAGGAGACAGTGAATTATTTACTAGAGGGAAGTTATTAAAAGCTAGAGTTTTACAGAATTTTCAAAAGGCGATGTAGTTGATGTAATTGATTAGTAAGTCTGAAGGCTTAAGTCTTAAAACTTCAGTTTAAAGATACACAATAAGGCAATTATCCTCTCCTGGAGAGGAGCGAGTACCAGAGCAAGCTAAACAAAATAAGCTGGCGCATATCCATGATTATGTCGGTCGCGGATATGATCCGGATTTAGGTGCTGTAAAAATGGGAGTGAATTCTGAGTACTCCATTATTTGAAATATCTATCGGTTTTGCTATTTGTGTTTTTGTGATCATAGGTATGAGACATTGTTTCATGAAGGCAATTGAATATAAAAATAATCCATTAAAGAGGGGAACATTTGTATTTTTTATAATATCAATTGCGTTTGGGACTATTGGCATCGTTCCGGTCATTCTAACCTCGATTAAAAAAGTTATGGAATTCATAGGAACCGTTAAAACATAAAGTGCAAACAGGTGTTTTTTCCGGTAAAACGATGTCTGTAAAAGAAAACTCTTAGTTGCTCAGGAATTGTCAAAATCAGATGACGATAAACAACTCCCGGATAAAGTTTATCCATTCTCTCTTCTATAAAATCGTTGGAACTTTTTCGTGCACAATGGATGCAAAATTTAGTCTTACATGCAAAACCGCTTCGAAGAATACCTCCTCCACAATTAAGACAACGATAATCAACATATCCAAATTGGGGATCTCCACAACGAATGGCTTTTCCTATGACCGAATTGTAATATTCAGTTGCTAATAATCCCTGGTGTAGAAACCGAAAAAGAGTACAAGGAAGTTCAAATATTAATTAAAAATCAATTTGGTTATGAATTCTTCAACGAAATTGGAAGTGATTTGGGTCACTTGATCAGCGTTTGTCGCTGTCCAAAATGTTAATCAGAAGAAAATTTTCAAGATTTTTGATAACCGACTAAAAATTTAGGCCAAATACCCGACTGGTTCAAGTTTTCCCATGCTATTAAAAAAATATCATGTTTTTTATTTTTCCAACCGATTTAGATTAGAGAAAATCATATTGTCAAGAAAGGAGCAAGTAAAGACTCATTTTAGAGGAATAATAAAATGACATTAAACCTGTGCGCAAAAAATAAAAAAATATTAACAGAAGAAACTCTTCGCAAAAGACTGTTCCCAGATAATCATAAAACTCCGTATTGGGATTATGATTTCAATAAACTATCCTGTGGGGTCGAAGTAGAATACTTAATTGGAGATGCAATTGTTAATGATAAATTGATGAAACGTGATCAATATTTAAGACTTATCACTGAATTAGAGAAACATGGGTTTAAAAATAGAGGATTAGGTGATCAACAGTACCGGGTGAGCAAAGACATAGAGAATGGGTTCATTGCCATTAAACCGGACTTTGCATTCCATATTTTAGAACTAGCGTTTCCACCATTTAATTCAATAGAAACATTTAGTAAAATATTAAACGAGACCACTTGGTTAATTGACAGTATTTTACAGCAGCAAAATCTAACCAGAATTAATTCTTTTATAATAAACCCAAACTTGATTGACGAGGATAAATCATTTGTCAATCAAGAGAGGCTTGATGGCTATATATCTATTATCAAAGAAATAAAAAAGCGAGATCACCTCGAATTCAGCGAGCCGTTATTCCCCGCATGCATTGCTGCTATTCATATACATTTAAATGCATCCTCAGAAGTAGATCTCAGACTAATTCCTTTTATGTATGAAATGGAGCCAATTATAATTAACAAATTCAATAAGTTTATTAATTATAACACTCGTTATTTTGGAAATAATATAAGAGCGCTTATTTACAACCACACATTTGGAAAAAATTATTTTTTAAGTGGTTTTCCTAGTAAAATACCCCGAGATCTAAAATCTTATACAGAATTATATAACAACTCTGATCCTATATTTCCTAAGGACCCGTTTTTCCCCGTAAGAGACTACTCTTTTATAAGACCTACAACGTTTAACACGATGGAATTTCGTTCTCTTGATACCATCTTGGATAATTCCAAAATATTACATGCTATCGCTTGGAGAATTTTGCAATTAGCGTATTCTGTAACGAGAGGAAGAAGAGACAATCGTATAAAAAAAGATAGTTTTTTATTATGCCAATCAGAAGTAACAAAGGTAATACCAAAGAAATTTTTGAAATTTTTACAGGAGTAAAAATTGGAAAAAACAATAGATGATCCGCGAATTATTTGTGGTATATTATCCGAACTATCGACAGGATCATGTTTATTGGAAATTCATCCAGAGGGTAGCGATGAAGTATGCTTTACTGAATTAGAATTGCAAATAGCAAAACCGTTTAAAAATTCTAAAATAAAACTCTTAAGACCCTTAAAAAGAGCAAATAACTATCAATGTCACTCTGTTATCGCCAGCAAAAAGATAATGTTCAACCTTGATGCTAATGAGGAAAATTTTTATCATTTACCGTCTACAATTCATGTTATTGAATCAAGAACACAAGGAAGGATTTCAAACTTAAGTAATAGATTAATAGCAGAGGTCAGAACACATAAAGGCCTGTTTTTGGGATACGTTAATGATATGTCACAGAAATGTATCTCCTTGATTGCACCACATGATACTAAGAAAAT
>JADGBS010000172.1:6918-7388 GCA_015231325.1 Oligoflexia bacterium
AATGAAGGACAATTTGTTAAATTAATTTACTCATCAGAAAAGAGAGGCGTAGATAAAAAAACAATCATTGATAGACCCGAAAGAATAGTTTTAAATGATACCAGCATAGAATTCTACTCGACAGAACTTGGAATAAAAACAATACATGGAAAATTAGATGTGTTGAATGTTAGCATAACCGGTTTTTTAGGTAATTTAAAATATATTAATGGACATGACTCTATTATTCCAGGATTAACATTATTTAGTGATAATCCCAAAATATCGTTTTATTCAACCAGAGTAGAAAACACATATTATGGATTCAATATTCAAAATATAACTGACGAAGATGTTTTTTGCATATGGAGAGAATTTATAAAACTGCACACTAACAACCTATATTCTGAAATAGTAAGTTCTGAGGAGCTATTAGAATTACTAACCACGAGTTGTTTTTTAAAAAACGACAGAAGAATGTGTTATGGCAA
>JADGBS010000172.1:7444-7933 GCA_015231325.1 Oligoflexia bacterium
ATTTCACCGATGTGTGGGTTTCAGTGAAGATTCAACGTCTTTAGATTTTCATGTTAGTTATATGCGTTTTTCGGATAACGCGTGGATTTTACACGAAGGTGCTAAGTCGCAAACTAAGAATAATTCTCTATATGACGCAATGGGGAATATAGTAGATGAATTGAGCGAGCGAGCGAAATTTCTTCATGGACAGCCCAAGTCTAGTATGGTTTTATTTTTTTTCCTGGGAAAATGAATTCCGAAAAACTTGGATTCTTTATCGAATAAAACTTTTGCTTGAACTACAAGCCGTTCCATTTCAAGTGCAAGGACTTTTTTATTTTGTAAAAAATAACTCTTGGATGTTTTTTTCATCATAATTCTTTCTTTGAAATAATTTAATCATATCGGATCTGAGTATTTACTTAGTAAATCAAATATTAAAAATGTAAAAGTTTTTAAATTGTATTTGTTTGCAATTATTTCGCATTTATTTATAGGGATTTCTTT
>JADGBS010000173.1:0-2623 GCA_015231325.1 Oligoflexia bacterium
TCTACGCTTTATCAAAAATGGGACCAGAGCAAACTCCGCTTACATCCTGGAAGATTTTCACTACTATCTATCGAGGGAGACCCTGGCCAGCGCTGAGTTTGCCGAGTTGATCTCACTAATAAAATCCATGCCCAGCGCCTTAAAGGCCAGCAACAGCTTTCTGATTATCCTGGCACCTACCTTAGATCTTCCTCCAGAAATAGCATCTATTTTTGAGTTGGTAAAAAGTTCTGTGGCCAAAAAAAAGTTATACTATCTCGAGAAATTTGGAAGTGATCTTTCAAAAATGGTTTTAGAAAATAAAATTCGCCCAGTAGTAGGTAGAGAGGCGGAGATCACCGAGTGTTTGAAAGTCTTATCTAGAATGGAGATCAATAATCCGCTTCTAGTTGGCAAATCGGGAGTGGGGAAGACCGCAATTGTTGAGGGAATTGCGGCGATGATTATTAACGGCAAGGTTGGCAAGGTATCTCCAGTGTTTGCTCAGAAAAGAATTATTTCTTTAAACCTCAATTTGCTGATCTCTGGAACCAAGTACCGAGGGGAATTTGAAAAGCGTTTGGAAGGATTATTAGACGAGGTCAGAGAAAATGTCCAAAAGGTCATTATATTCATTGATGAGATTCATACTTTGCTAGGTATGGGGCGAACTGAAGGATCGATGGGAGCAGAAAATGTCTTAAAGCCTGCACTCTCTCGTGGAGAATTTCCTTGTATCGGTGCTACCACGTACGAGGAATATGAAAATTATATCAAACCAGATAAAGCGCTCTCTCGTCGTTTTCAGGTGGTGAATGTCTCTGAGCCTGATGCCGAATATACGCTGAAAATCCTCAGAGGTGTAAAAAATATTTATGAAGGTCATCATCAAGTTGAAATCCAAGATCAGGCGCTAATCAAGTGCATTCAAGTGTCACAAGAGTTGTTGCCTAATCAATACCTTCCTGGCAAAGCGATTAAGGTGATGGATAGCGTTTGCGCTTCCGCCGCGATGGTCGGGTTACGCACAATCACTCCCGATTTTGTTGTTGATGAGTATCGGTGATGCCTCACCAGCAATCATTTAATTACGTTCAATAATTGACTCAATATATACTTATCATATTCTCTGCATTCTTCTTGAGCTTTGAGAAGTTTTACCAACGAATACGTAAGATCTACATTTTTAAGTTTAAGAATTTCTCTGCTGATTTTATCACCAATGGCGGCAATCTTACATAAGTAAGATAAACTGGGAAGACTTTTTCCTATCGGATACCCTGTACCAGCAGCATTTTCATGATGCTCAAGTATTATTTTAATTATGTTATCTGATAGTTTAGTTGATTTAAAAATTTTGCTGACTATTTGATATCCTGCCGAAGGGTGAAGTGTTAACAGAGATCTCTCTTCTTCAGTAATTTGTTCGGATTTCATATATTTATCAACAACTTCTATGGGGGTGTTAGCAAAACCCACATCATGAAGTAAACCACCTAACGCTAACTCTGAAATTGATTTAGAGTCATGAATCCCCAATGCCATTCCAAAAACTACACCCAAAGAACTGACACTTAACGAGTGATTAATTAAAGTAGGTTGAGTAGAAAGAAGTCCGTTTAATTTGTCGTAAGAACTAGCAATTTTGGTATCGGTTAGTTCAGTGACTACCATTTTTACGAGATTGATACAATTATTTGTCCAAGCAACAGCACTTTCATCTCCGGTAACACTATTAATATTTTCAATAATGTTACGGGCAGAACTTTTAATTAGTTCAATTTTTTGACTTTCATTTAAATTGTTTTTAGAAATATTTTCTTTTATAGTAGCACTTATGAATTTATTATATATTTCAATCTCATCTTTATGGATAAAAAGTTGAACAATGTTTTTGCATTTTAATCGCAGTAGTTGTTCGTCATCTAAAGAATTTAATCTTGTGATATATTTAATAAATTTCTTATTGTTTGGTAATAATATATATATATCAAAATCTAAAATTTGATTTGGAATTAGATCGTTAAGTTTTATTTCTTTATAATCATTAGGGGAATGATTTATATTCACTGTTTATGCCTTGTCTAAGTAAATATGAATAATACTTCCATGGTCATTAGGATATTGTTCAATGCTTTTGCTTTCAATTTCAATTTGTCCGTGATACAATTCGATAAATTTTTTTACCAATGGCATGCCGAACCCTGTTCCTTTCTCTCCAAGGGTACCATTACGAGTGGTTTTCTTTTGGTCATCAAATATATTTTGTAAAATATCTATCGGTATTCCTACCCCAGTATCTTTAATTGTAATTTGAACTTTATTTTCGTCTAAGATTTTTGCCGAAATAGAAATAGTGCTGTTTTCGTGAGAGAATTTTATGGCATTTGAAATAAGATTATTAATGACTTGATTGGCAAATGATGATTCATCTACCATAACCTTTATCTCTTCTGATGCATGTTTCTGATATGACAATTCAATCATTTTATTTTTTAATTTGTCCCTAAATAAAAATTTTGCTTTTTCTATAATCTTTGATAAATTGGTGGGTGTTAATTTTAACGGCATTTTGTTCATTCTTATTGATTGCATCGTTCTAACAGAATTAATGATTTCTCCAATAGTCTTTGTGGCGCACTTA
>JADGBS010000173.1:2653-7054 GCA_015231325.1 Oligoflexia bacterium
AGGCATTGCCCTTCAACGGAAAGATTAATTATATACAACAGATTGTTAATGTCGTGACAAACAATTTGTAAAAGACTTTGCGCCCATTTCTTTTCTCTATTTTTTTCCGTCTCGGTCTTTTTTAATTCCTTTTCTATATTCATACGAACTTGTAAGTGCGGTCTGATTATACTTATAATCTTATCTATTTTATTTAGTACACCCCTCAAATAGATAAGATCTTTTTCGTAGGTATAAAAAAGTAGAATGGCATAAACATTTCCGTCAAAAGAAATACACTTGGCAATTGCACTTAGACTTTCATTCATTTGAAAGAGTTCATGCTGGTTAAAACGATTATCGTTGATAATATCTGGTACAATGAGGGAAGATCCAATGTCTCGAACGCAGTAGACAAGAGAGTCCTCTTTTTCTTCTAATGGAGTTTTTTTCATCTCTTCACAAAAAATGCCATAACCTCCAAATATTCGAAATCGATTTGTATTATCTGCATTATCTGCATTATCTGCGTTTTCTGCGTTTTCTTCATCATTGTCTTGTCTGATGACTAAAACCCCTAGAGGAAAACTGATATATTCTCCAACTTGCGTAAAAATATTAAGTAGCGATTCATGCAAGTCTGGAGCTTCAACTACCTTACCAAAGATATCTACCATCATGTTTAGCAACAGCATATTTTCTTTCATCTCATGATGAAGTATTTGTAGCGTTTCATTATTGATGTCTTTGTTGATGTCTTTGTCTTCTTCGTCAGAGGTGTTACATTGATCGGTTTTGTCTGCATTGATTTTCATCTAAGTACTCTTACTTTAAAAGGTAGGCCGGGTATACGTTCACTTTACTTCACTTACTAGTAGATATAGTAGATAGGCTTACGAGCTTTTTTCAGAGGACACTGCCTTAGTCAATTCTTCAGCAGTAAAAGGTTTTCCCAATATGTAATTGAATTCTTTAAGCATGGGATCGTTGCTGAGCATATCGGCAAAACCAGATACACAAATGCATTTTCCATTAAAACCATTTTTTTTAGCAAATCGAACAAACGCCAGACCATTATCTATAATTTCATCTTCATAGGTATCTGCAGGAACCAGGATGTCTATGGTCATCAAAGAAATTTGATTATATTTAAAAATGCCGATAGCACTGTGTATATCTGGGACATTGATACAAAAATAACCTAACTCTGTTAAAATACTCTCTATGATAAACCGAATATCGGCCTCATCCTCTAGAATTAATGCCACTTTAGGCACAGACGCTTTGGATGTATTAGAAGCTTTTGTCATAATGAATTGCCTCTACCACCTTATTAGGTAGCTGTTTTTCAAGAGCTACTTGCCTGATTAGCGACATTAGGCACATCGTTTTTTTCATCCTTCTCTTTTTCACCCCCTCCTCCCCGCTCTCTATTTTTTTCAAATTTAGCGATTTCTTTTTGATGATTTATACTGTTTTCATCATGATCATCTTTGCTTTTGTGGCCATTTTTTCCATTTTTGCCGCTCTTGCCGTTATTGCCGTTATTGTGTTCTAAATCCGCAGCTAACTCGACACCTTTGATCACTTTCAATGCTGTCGCTTTCATAAATTCTTCAGGTCTACTAGGCCTTAAAGCAATTTTTAATACCTGTTCTACGGTATTGACGGGGCATACCTCGATATTTTCTTTAATTTCGGCCGCAATTTGAAAAAGATCTTTTTGATTTTTATCTGGAATGATTACGGTTTTGATTCCTGCATATTTGGCGGCAAGAATTTTTTCTTTTAGTCCACCAATGGGGAGGACTCTTCCGCGGAGAGTAATTTCACCAGTCATGGCCACGTCTTGGCGAACCGGGATATTTGCCACTGCCGAAGTAATAGCGGTTGCTAAAGTAATGCCTGCGCTAGGGCCATCTTTAGGTGTTGCTCCCTCGGGGATATGGACGTGGATATCATTTTTATTATACCAGTCATGATCAACACCAAGAGATGGACCAATAGAACGAACGTAGCTTAGTGCTGCTTTGACTGATTCTTGCATCACCTCACCGAGCTTACCCGTAATCTGAAATTTTCCATTCCCTGGAACGGTTACAACTTCGATATTTAAAATCTCACCACCAACTGAGGTCCAGGCCAACCCGTTGGCGAGACCTATTTGTAGTCCGCTTTCTAAGTCGGTATGATCAAATTTTATGGGGCCTAGATATTTATTAACCGACTTATCAGCGATTGAAAATTTTTTTCCAGGGGGAGTCTTTTTAGTGACTATGTCTGTCGCAATTTTGCGAGCGACGGTATTTATTAAACGTTCTAATTCCCGTACTCCTGCTTCCTTAGTATAGTTGCGAATGATTGTTAGTATAGACGAATCGTTAAATTTCAAAGGGTATTCTTTTAATCCATTCCCCTCTGTCGCCTTATTTACCAAGTAACGTTTAGCAATTTGCAGTTTCTCTCCTGGCGTGTACCCGGCAATATGGATAATCTCCATACGGTCTTTGAGCGGGATAGGAATACCGGATATATCGTTAGCGGTCATGATAAAAATAACTTTGGATAAGTCGTAATCCACTTCTAGATAATGATCATTAAAGTGTTTGTTTTGTTCTGGATCTAAGACTTCGAGCATAGCGGAAGCAGGATCACCTCGAAAATCACTACCCATTTTATCTATTTCGTCAAAGAGCAAGACGGGATTACCCTTGCCTACTTTTCGTAAAGCTTGGATGACTTTTCCAGGGAGGGCCCCAACGTAAGTACGGCGATGTCCTCTGATTTCTGCTTCATCACGGATTCCCCCCAGTGAAATTCTTACAAAGTTTCTACCCATAGAATCGGCCAGTGAACGAGCGATAGAAGTTTTTCCAACACCAGGTGGCCCAATAAGGCAGAGGATGGTACCTTTGCTTTCAGTTTTTAGTAAAGATTTTACTGCCAAATATTCTACTATTCTATCTTTTACATCACTCAACCCATAATGATCTCTTTCTAGGACTTCTTTAGCACGAACGACATCATAATTGTCTGTACTGTAATCTTGCCAAGGAAGCCCTAACATCCAATCAATATAGTTACGAACAACTGCTGACTCGGCAGACATAGGAGACATTGATTTTAGTTTTTTTATTTCTTTTAAAACTTTTTCTTTGGCCTCAGCAGACATTTTTTTGCTTTCGACCTTCTCCTCCATCTCCATGATTTCGCTTTTATCATCTTTGTTGCCGAGTTCCTTTTGGATAGCATTCATCTGTTCGTTGAGATAGTATTCTTTTTGCGACTTTTCCATCTGCGTTTTTACGCGAGTACGAATTCTGCGCTCAACGTTAATAATTTCGATTTCTGCTTGAATTTTTTCAAGGAGCAGTTGATAACGTTTTTCCAATACAGTACTTTCTAATATTTCTTGTTTTTCAGGAATCTTCATCATCAAGTGAGCAACTATTACGTCCGCCAATCTGCTGGGGTCGCTGATTGACGATATGCTCATCAATAGTTCCGGTGGAATTCTTTTGTTTAGCTTCACATATTGTTCGAATACGGTTTTTACGCTGCGAATTGTCGCCTCTAAATTGACGGGATCGCCAATACTGTCAAGCATTTTTTCAACGCTAACAGTATATCCCTTGTCGCTCGAAACGAAATCAACAATTTTTGCTCGTTGTTTTCCTTCAATCAAGACCTTGATAGTGTTATCTGGAAGGCGGAGCATTTGCACAATATTTACTATGGTGCCAACTTCATAAATATCTTCGCGGTCCGGATTGAGCACGCTAGGATCTTTTTGTGTCGCTAAAAATAGTTCATTGCCTTGATGAGCGGCCTCTTCTAGCGCACTGATTGATTTTTCTCTTCCCACAAATAGCGGAACTACCATGTGTGGAAAAATAATCACCTCCCTCAATGGCAATAGAGGAAAACGCCGAATTTCAGATGGACGATTTTCATTATTTTCACCTTTGTTCTCGGTCTTATCTGGTTTGTCAGACATAGCACCTCCTGCGCCTTTTTAAAAATATGATGTGTATAAGACAAGCGCTACCTATTAATCAACAACTAACAATCAACAATCAACAATCAACATTCAATAACCAATTTCATACTCAGTTCTCTTAACGGTTTATTTTAATTGTGACTTATATTAATAATGAGGTCAAAATAAAAGGGAGGACAATTTTGCCTATATACCAATATTAGAAGAGCAAATCCCACCAACTTTTTTCAGATTTTGATGGATTCTTTTTTGCTTGGCCAATTTGCTCGGATTTTTTTTCGGTATTTATCGTTGTGGTTTTTTCTGTTGCTGCTGGAGCCGCTGTCGGTGTAGCGGCCGCAGAAATAGCGGCTGCTTGAATAGCAGGCGCTGTGCTAACAGATTCTTTGCTATTAATATAGTTATTTGTTTGGGGATTATTA
>JADGBS010000173.1:7075-7924 GCA_015231325.1 Oligoflexia bacterium
TTGATGACTGTCCAATAGCGGGAAACAATATTGAGTCATAGTAATTATTGGCATTTTTGGATAGATGTTTACTAAAGACAGTACCATCCTCAAGATATTTTTTTAGAAGCATAAAGGAGCAGTATATTTGACCATACTCAGTATTTAAATTTTCTTTGTCGCCAATGGCAAAAATTAACCCGTCATCCTGGATTACCGTATTAATTTTTTTTACCTCAGCACAGTAGTTTGTACTGAAGGTAGTACTGAAATAACCACGTTCTGTGTTTGCTAGACAATCTTCTTCTTTTTTGAGGATCCGAATACCACTGCTAGTTAGTTTGATATGGACAGGATCCTTGCATGTATCAATAAGCCAACTACTTTTTAAAAATTTAAAATTGCTATGTCTTATTTCGATGATACATTGGTCTTTAACTACTTCAATTTTCCTGTCGATTATTCCTAACGGATAGATGGGGTGCTCTATTGTTGAGTGGAAACTCTTCAGTATACATTCCTTGGCCGTATATTCAAATAAGTTTTGGGGCCGCATTTCCTCAGTATTTTCAGCACGAACAGAGGGTATTAGCAACATTTGGATGATTACTATTATATGACCAACATTAGGCCTCAAAAATAACATTTTTATTACGTCAAGAAAAGAAGGCGAACTAAAAATAAAGAAATTTTTATAAACTTTTAAATGGAATAAACGTGTTCTCAAATCTTCAAAGATTTGCAAAATTGAGTTAAGTAGAAGTGAAATAATTTCCATTGGTGGAAACAAACTTGTGAGTCTTGGAAATTAAAATAACTATAATTTTTTATACTTATTTTTAAAAACATTTTCTATTATTGTTTGGAAAT
>JADGBS010000174.1:0-430 GCA_015231325.1 Oligoflexia bacterium
CCCCATGCGCTCAATTTCTTTGCTAAATTCAATTTCAAATCCAATACTGTCTCCAAACAATCAACAGTAAAACTTGGCGCATAGATTGCTATTCTTCGATGGCCTGCAGCAAACTGTTGCTGCAATACTTGCTCTAAAGATGGTCCTATCTGGGCCTCCTTTCCCCATGATGATTGAAAGACACAAAAAATTTTTTCTGCAGCAATCACTTGATAATTTTCATGAGTATGAGTTAGATTGACCTGAGAAAGATTTTCCCGTAAAAGATGATAACTCTCCTGCACGTGGCGATAATAACAATCCCCCTTCTTCTCAATCCTACGCTGCGGTATACTATGAAAAGAGAGCAACAAAATATCTATTGGTCCAAATGCAAGGCGTTCACGTTGCAAATGGTTCTTAATCCAACTGACGGTAGCATCAACCCACT
>JADGBS010000174.1:534-1079 GCA_015231325.1 Oligoflexia bacterium
ATGTATTGAGGATATTGTGGCAAAATAAAGACCTTACCATCACTCTCTTTAATCCCTGGAGCAATCACCTTTTTCCACACTTCTGCCAATGTCGGTGTATTAAATAAAAAAGCAGGAATAACACTTACCAATTCACTGTCAACACATGTAGATAAGTATATTTGTAATTTCTTAGCAAATATTTGAGTGTGTACTGTCAATAGAGGTAATTCCCTTTCTCTATTAAGAAATCGCATCGCTTGCCATAAAGATAAATACTTTTTTGCACTACGATATGGATAAAACGGTATCAAAATAAAATAAAATAAAATTTTCCAAAAATATGAATCGATATCAATAACTCGCTTACTTCCTAAAAATTTTCGCAAAAATTTTCTTACACAACCAACATCGGGAGATAAAGGAGTGCCGATTTGAGTTATTACAAAATAATATCTTGAATATTTTAACATTTATTTTTCCATGATTAGACTGCATGCAACTGCATGTCATGCGTAATACATTATTTGAAGGTACAGAGGGTACAAAAGATACATAAATTTTAT
>JADGBS010000174.1:1129-4911 GCA_015231325.1 Oligoflexia bacterium
CCGTCTTTTAAGCTTCCTGCTTTTAAAGCTAAGAGAGACTTCCTGTCGCTCTCAATTATATTATACAAAATATTCAAAAAAGATAAAAGAGGAATTCAACGCAAGGAAAATATTGCCACCAACTAATATGTTAATTTGAATTAAGTCAAAAAAGTGACGTAATCTAGCGCTGTCAGATTGTTATTACATAGTTACCATAAAGATACGCACTATGCATTTCTCAATCTTTTCAAAGAGTTAAATACCATACCAACTCTCACAACGGACCAATCAATTCGGGAATGTAAATCATTTGTATGCTTTTAAGAGTTTACATCCACTTTAAATTATTCTATTCATTCATATTATGAAGTCATATGAAAAAATAATACTCGTAATACTAGTAATACTAAAAAATTCTATCCAACCACTACTACTTTTTAGGGTGAAAACGATAGTTACTGCACTATTTTTGTTGTTGCTTAATAGCTGCTCCTTCATTATAAAAAACGTTGAAAGAGAAGAAGATCCTTTTTATCGATTAAAGGACAACCAACAACGGACCACTTTTTGTGATAACTACCATCCGGAATCAGCTAAACAACCTATCAAGCAGCGTACCATCATATCAGGAGAATACTCAAACGCTCAGGATCATTTTTATAAATTTTTGCAAAGGTCAAATGAGAAAAAATTTAATTTAAAATTCAATTTGACGTTCATAGAAAAATTTGTCCTTCTATCCTTTTTACAATTCAATTTACGTCCGGAAGTTTCCTCTCCCACTGCCAATCTGCTCCTATTCATCGAACATCAAGGAAAAAGTAAGTACTGGAATTTCACGGCAAACCCTCATTTGCTGAAGGCCATGGCCATCCACTCCAAGCTTACCGACTTAATCGCGCTCAAAGAAAAGGCCATGCCTATCAAACCCGGTTCCATAATCGAGCAACAGCAACAGCAGAAAAAGAAGCAACAGGAGCAGCAGAAACTACAAAAAATACAAAAACAGCAAAAACAACAAAAAAAACAGAAGGAAGTATTAACAAAAAAGAATACTGCTGGTACGTTATATCCCTCGCTTTTCGCTCTAGAGACTTTATTACAGGCATATCCCAGTAACCATTCGCTTTTAGAATTGGCCACCCTCTTCGATCAACATTTCAATTATACTTTTAAAGTCGAAGAGAAATTTGGCACATTTCTAGCGACCAATGAAAACCTACTAAAGGGAACCGAGATCTCAAAAAATTCCTATTTTCGCGACGATGAGATTCTAAAAAAGGGAGAGGTGCTTCCCCGAATCAATATTAGAAAAATTATCCTCCACTATTTAAAATACGTTTCAAAAGAACATAAGGATGCCGCGTACGTGGCCGATAACCAAGTGTTTGCCTACCACAATGGTCCAATTACAGATAATACCCAAATCAAAATTGATTGCAACCTCGACCTAAAGCTATACCACGATTATCAATATAAGGTGCTCACCCAAAAGGCCAATAGCAACCAATATGCCCTACAAATTGACGACTCTGCCCTCTGGGCATCCTCATTTCAACTTCCAGGTGCTGCACAAATAATTGATGGAGAAATAATCATCGCAGGAAGTGTTCCATTAGAGTTACGCAATCATGCGGCCGTTTGTATGATTAATACCCCTGCGATGCATCTCTCGATCTTGGCGGCAGAAGACCGCGATCCCGGATTGCACCTTTTTCACTTTTTAAAAAATAATTTTGTTCCGTTATTATCTACAAAAACCAGTCCCTATTTCCTCTCTCTCCAGGAAACCGTTCAACTCTACGATTTACCACGTTACCTAATTTTACAAGACCCACTGCGCATTATTATTGAAACAACCAGAATGACTGCTGACCAACAAAGAGAATGTTACCTGATGGACTATGCCATCTATCACGCTAACCGTCTTGCCAGTTTTCTTGGATATCTCCGTTTAACAAACTTGAACTTTAGCGGTATAATAATCGACAAAAGAAGTGAGCAACACTTAAATGGAGATTGTACCCATGCGCTACCTATCAATTGATATTGAAACCACTGGACTAGAACGGGATTGTTACTTAATTGAGTTTGCTGCCATTCCCTTCGATTCCATCAAAAAAAAAATTGAGAACGACCTCAGTTTTCACTCCTACATTGAGTGTCCTCCTTTTGAAAAATTACGTCCGCGATTGGATCATTGGGTGATCGAACACAACCAAAAACTGATCGATAAAGCGGCGCAATCGGGGATATCCCTAGATACCTTTAAACAAAAATTCGTAACTTATTTACAAAGTGAATCAATCCAAAATTATTTTTATAAAGATAAAATTTTTCTCTTCGGAAAATCGCTCAGCGCCTTAGACTTACCAATACTCAATCGCGATTTAGAGAACTCCTTTA
This sequence comes from Oligoflexia bacterium, assembly GCA_015231325.1. GTDB lineage: Bacteria > Bdellovibrionota > Bacteriovoracia > Bacteriovoracales > Bacteriovoracaceae > JADGAN01. The sequence continues at coordinate 3,518 of JADGBS010000174.1, forward strand.
TGCAAAAATATTTCTCCCATAAAGTAATGGATCTTAGTTGCTTTGCCATGGGTTTAATAGATCTCGGTCTGCTTCCTGCGGACCATCACTCTAGCTCCGCTCTATTGCAACATTTTTCGTTAGGTGAAGTTCCCCATACGGCATTGGAAGATGCCACAATTATGGCACAGATCTATTTGCGTCTGTTGCAATCAGTAAAAACGTCACTTCTTTAGGTAGGACAGTGGATCTAGCGCCCGGCCGTCCTTGCGTACCTCAAAGTGTAGATGCGGCCCGGTAGAGCGACCAGTATTTCCAACCAAGGCAATGACCTCTCCACGAGACACCCGTTGTCCAAAATTGACTGTTTTTTTCAAAAGATGCCCATATAAAGTTGATACACCACTGTTGTGTTTAATAATCAGATAGTCTCCATACCCATCTGGATCATTACCAGAAAAACTGATTGTCCCCTCCTCTGCTGCAACAACGTAGTTGCCGGGAGGCGATGCCACGTCGATGCCGTCGTGACTATGAGTACCACGACCCTCATTGTAGAGCGAAGTAATTCTGTACGAGGAGGGAACAGGCCAAAGCATCGGCCCATCAAAAAAACTGCCAGGCAAATCATCTTCGCCCCCATAAATCAATGGCAGGATACCTCCCTTTTGTGGAATAAATACCCACTCTCCAATTTCCCATTTGGCATTTTTATTGGCACGTACAATGGCGTCAGTAGATACATCGAACTCCTTAGAAAGATTTGCGATACTATCAAGGGCCTGCAACTGAATATAGCGCCCACTGCGCATCACGCCTCGTGAACAGGATGCAAACAAAAACAATAATGACAACAACAATAGCAATAATAACGATAGAAAAAAACGTAACTTAGACACACCCCCTCCCCCAGCAATCGATCCATCAACCAATCATGGATATTATTTCTTGTAACTCCGATCGATGTGGATATTGAGTATCAGGAAAACCCATCGGAGTAATAGAAATTTGATGCTGATCGACACACTGACAGTCACTATTATCTATATCCTCGTATCCAGAACATCCCACTCCCATCCAATAATATGCATGACCACGAGGACTAAAAATTCTTTCTATATCGCCATTATATCGACGAAACCCTGAGTTGGTAATTTTGATGCCGTGGCCCCCCACGTGACCGTGGGCCACGGTCTCATGTGGGACATTGTACGGAAAATTAATGTTGAGTAAAAAACCTCTCGGAATATAGCGACATACGCCCTTTTGTAGTAGATTAGCAACAATTCGGGCGCTTGCTTGGTAGTCAATAACCCGATCAGCAAAATCATCTACAAACTCCACCGCGAGGCTGGCGGCAATTGCCGGCACTCCCCAAAAGGCGGCCTCTCTGGCCGCGGCCACCGTTCCTGAGT
>JADGBS010000174.1:4921-7877 GCA_015231325.1 Oligoflexia bacterium
AATATCCTGTCCTAGGTTTCCGCCTCTGTTGATTCCTGAAATTACCACTGAAGGTGGAGTATCCCGCATCAAATATTTGATCGCCATCGTGGTACAATCAGCGGGAAGACCATCCAAAGAGTAAAATTTTCGTACCTTCCCATCCATTTCTGGAACAACCATTTGTCGTAAATAAAGTGGGCGACGTAACGTTAGGGCATGCCCCGAGGTAGAACGCTCTTCATTAGGAACAACTACCCATACTTCCGCCCAAGGAGCAAAAACCTCCACTAAGGCCTGCAATGCCGGTGCTCCCACACCATCATCATTAGTAATTAATATTCTCATTTCTTTCTCATTTCTTATTCATTTCTTATTCAACTCAACCTTTAAAAATATAAAAATTTTTCAAGATGAATATGGCGCATAAGTAGTACTTACTAATTCCTTAGGTACTAGCTTTAATTCGTGATCCAACTTGTAAAAATCAACATTACGATAACATACTTCTACACTGCTATCGATGGGTAATGAGAAAATATCCACTCCCAACGCCTGCCCATGTTGGTCATGCTTATCATGCTTATCATGCTGGTCAACATGATCAGAAAAGTACGGACTATTCAACAACCGATAAAAATTATGCGAAAAATTCCAATCACTAGTAAGCACTACCGTTGGACGAGCTGAATCTCTACCAAGTGGGCCCACACCCATACCACTTAGTAACTGATTCAATAAGGAGTACCATCGCCCTAGGCGATGCGCTTCCTGAAAAAATCTTTGAGAAAATACCAATCCACGAAAATTGACCAATGGTAATAGCTCATGCAACTTGGCCTCATCACCTTCCTGATAGTGCCAAAGAAATGGATGTCCCAACGATTCGTAATATTCTGCCTGTTGGTTGTCGGAAAATTCCAACAAAAAACTTTCCCGAGATAAAATTCCCTTTTCCGCAATATCGTCCAACATTTTCTTTATAACAAAATCTTTTTCTCCTTCATATCGCAGATAAAAATAGTAGTCGGCAGCAAAGTGACGCTCAACTATCTCGAAAAAACGATGTTGTTGCAAAAAATTGAATGAACGCGGACGCATATCAAACGAGTAATGTTCAACCCCTGAACGTTTTAAAAATTGCATCGTTCTGGTGTCGTAAATTCCTTCTATGCGAATTTTAATTTCTCCAACCCCAGCGCTGCCTCCTGCCTTATTAGACATTCGCGTCGTATTGGTGACCATACTCCCTCCCCTTTAAGATCCAGATTACTTATCATTACTATGCCAGTCACTACTATAATTATATAAATACCTCTCAATCACTCCCAAAAACACTTGAGGATGGGCCGTTCCTACCGATTCTGGATGGAACTGATAGGTAACCCCTCTATCCCATCTTCCCGCAATGCACTCTCCATCTGCAAAAGCAAAATTGTTGCGCCTCTCTACAGAAACTTCTGCAGGAACTTCTAATACCAGAGAGTTATAGCGCTGTACTAACTCCCTCATTCCCACCTGCTCGGGTAAAAAAATATCCAACCACGAAGGTATGACAAAACTTACCGCCTGCCCGTGCAGCGGTCGCCGACTAGGGCGAACAGGATAACCAGCAATAACCCGCCACAACAATTGGTGCCCCAGACACACTCCAAAATGCAAAATATCACTAGATCCTAACACCGCTCTAATCGCTGGGTAGAGATATTCATAGTCATCTGGATGCCCTGGGCCTGGCCCGTACAATAATACCCGCCGCGACTGCGACATTTTTTCTGTCGCCAATTGTTGTAAAAAGGCCTCGGCATTGCTAAGCGACACCACCTCCACTGGCACTCCTCTACGATAAATTTCTCCTGCCAAATTGTAAGTAAAACTATCCTCAAAATCAATGATACTACAAAAATTATAACTCGACTGCTTACACCGATTCATCACTGATAACTTACCCCCGGAATTGCACTAAAAATTGAGGTATAATAGCCGCCCCCAAAGTTGAGCCAAAGATTAAACAAAATCTCCTTCTCTGCTTGCCCAGGCGCCGATTTATAATCAAGGGCAAATTTCCAACAATTACTTACTGGAGTATAACGCAGCGAATAGGTCGCTCCAGTATACTCTTTTTTAACCAGGTCAAAAGAATATGCAAAACCCAACTGCACCGTCGCCAATGCCTGAATCGAAGTATTGAAATTCCAGTTTTTGGTCACCGGAGTAGATATTGAGTCGTAGACGGCATTAAAATTCAATCCAAAAAAGTCAAACCCACGTGAAAGAGAAACATTCAAGCGATGCTTCTGCGTCTGATAAAAATAAGTGTCAGAGAAACCAAATCCCCAGCTCCAAATAGGGAACCCCCCGTCAACCACCAGACGAGTTAAATTATCAACAAACCGCGGTTCTCCAGTATTAAGGGTAATACCTTGAGAAATATTAAAAGATGCCACTTTGGAGTAGGAAAAATTATTTTGCATATAACCACCATCCTGATTGTAATCATAAGCATTGATGGTTTTAGTAAAAAGGGAGTTAAGAAGACGAAATTCTATGGTATTGGTATCAGGTATTCCTCCTTGGGTGGCGTTCGAACCAATAATATGCACCTTATTGCGGGGGGCATCCAAATAATCAAAAAGACCGCCACTGCCGGTAATCTGTTGTGCAAAGCGCACGCTCCCTGCGTAACTTTGACTAGAAGTATAATAATGACGAACGTTAAAAAAAATAGAGTGGCGATAACCACTGTGAGTCTTACTTATAAAATCATCGCCGTACCCCTCAATTGGCGGAATATCCCCAACTAATGGGGGGGGATCAGATGAAAAACGGGAAGCATAGGCAGATCTAAGATTACTAGAAAAATTATTATCTCCTCCGCTGAAGCCTCCCCCGAGGTGAGTGCCCACACCCGCGCCGCCGGCCGCTGCGCCTCCATCCCAAATTCCTGCCGCCATGTAACTACCGCTGTAGCTGCCTC
>JADGBS010000175.1:0-4317 GCA_015231325.1 Oligoflexia bacterium
TGGCATAATTTTTACGCCAGGGGCCACTCCAGATATGCCCTTACCATTATCTGCAACTGCAGCAACGTTACCAGAACAGTGCGTGCCATGTCCCGGATTTCCCCCACCCTTCAGCATGTCCCAAACGCTGGTGGTTAGATCGAATGGACGATTATCATTTTGTACGAAGTCCCAGCCGATAACGTCATCGATAAAACCGTTTTGATCGTCATCGATGCCGTTTGTAGACTTGTCTCTTCCTTGCGCATCGCGGCCCATCTCCCCAGAGTTATGCCAAATGTTGGCACGTAAATCTTCATGGGTATAATCAACACCAGTGTCGATAACTGCTACCACTATTTCTGGGCGTCCTTTCGTGATATTCCATGCAGCTTTTACTCCAATATCTTGCATTCCCCATTGGCGATTAAATTGAGGGTCACTGCCGCTGCCACCTGGATTTTCTGGGGCAGGAATGGGAGGATTATCGTTGATTATCTCTTGGGGCGAGCGTAGTGCCAATAATTCATTTTGTGATTCGCTGCTATTACTACTATCCCACATCGCGCTCAACATTTTTTGTAACTGCTCATCATTAAGCCGATAGTCCTCAATTAAATGGACAGGATAGTTGGGTTGCACTAGATCAACTAGTGACTTGTTGGCCTCCAATTTCTCAAGCACGGTACGTGCAACATTGCTGTCTCTGAATTTAATACGTACCCACGGGATGGTATTAAATTTTTCCAAGGTCGCTTCACTGCCCCCCAAACGCTCCAACTAGCGTACAATATTATCGAGCTCGGTCGAAGAGTTGACTTTTACTAGGTAATCGTTTCTCTCTGCTTTCCTAGTGTCGGTAGCAGAGGCAGTCATCGGTGATAATATGGAAAGTAGTAATGCTGAGACTAGTAAAGGTAACATACAAAGAAAGCTGGTACAAAATCTTTTCATTTCCCCTCCTTGATTTTTTGGATCAAAAGAACCATTAAGCAAACAGTTGTCATCCTAACTCTGGCAATTTAAATATAGAAGTGTAAAGTGGGTTAAAAACTAAAATGTAAGTAAATTAAATTTTTAATTATTCAGATGTTTAAAATTTTAATATTGCTAAACTGATTAAGTTGGTTGTATTTATTAAAGATATAATTTGGTGGTGGGTGGGGATGTATAGATAAATGCATAAAGGAATGCATAAAGGAATGTATGAAAAACGGAACGAATAGTGGGATGGATAACGGAATTGTCGCGGAAATTGATCAAGAAATTGTTACAAGAAATATTCGAAGTAGTGGAGTGAAAAGTGTAGGTGGTGCATCGATCCGAGAGATCAAGCGATTGGTGGATAACATTGAGCGGGATACTGGAAAAAAATTTGTGCGTATGGAGATGGGCATCCCAGGGCTATGTCCACCAGCGATAGCTATAGATGCAGATAATGGTAAGGGCATATCTGGAGTGGCCCCTGGCGTAAAAATTATGCCACTGCGTTTTCTCTCCGAAAAAGGGCAAGGTACCACTGCTGACGCCATTAAGGCCATCGAATATGCAGTTAGTAATGGTGCTCGAGTACTGTCTAATTCCTGGGGATCAGAAGGTGAGGATCCGAATGAAGGAAGAGATAATCAAGCGTTGCGTGAAATTATTAAAAGCGCAGGCGATCGTGGAGTACTATTTATCGCTGCTGCAGGCAATGGTCACCAAGGAGTCGGTTATGACAATGATAGAGATAGTAAACCTGGATATCCTGCCAGCTACGATATGGAAAATATAATTAGCGTTGCTGCCATCGACGTCAATGACAATCTAGGTAGTTTTTCTAACTGGGGACGCACCAGCGTCGATATAGCAGCTCCCGGAGTAAAAGTTTTCTCCACTGTTCCAAATAATGGATATCAAGATACTATTCTAGACCTCCTCGGAATGACTGTTTATTGGGATGGTACCTCTATGGCCGCGCCTCATGTAGCTGGTGCCGCCGCGCTTTATTGGTCTAAACATCCAGAAATGAATTATCGCTCCGTTAAAAATGCAATCTTATCTAGCGCAAAAAAAATTCCATCACTGGCCGGTAAAACTGTTTCCGAAGGAAAGCTCAATGTAGAAAATATTTTGAAAAATTTTTAACAAATACATTCGACAGCTAATCAGGGAAGGAGGGGGGTTCTTCTCATATTACAAACAGCTTTGCCGTCAAATCAATAATTATTTCGTTCTCATGATTAACCATCACCATCTTACAAGAAATATTCTTATCTTCATGTTTACAATAAGATTCATGAATAGCTATTGCCGAAGTAAGTTTTTTAGGTAAACCCTGTAATGTCAGCGATTCAATTTCTAATGGATACGTTACACAATTAAACTTATACATCGCCAATATTCCACTAACTTGAAACATGCTATCCAGTAACATAATTAATTGGTCGAAAATTCCCAGATTATAGATTATCGGTAAGTTTTTTGTCTCATTAATGTATCCACTAACCGTTTTACGCCGCGTTGTTTCCGCTTTTCCTATCACATCTTTCACCGCTATCACATCTGTCGCAGCCCCCATCATTTCCACTCTATCAAGACACTGAAAAGCACCTCGATGGGGTAAATATTCACTATAAATTTTATCTTTATTTACCACTAGTTCACATTTTAATCCATCTCGCCATTCAAGAGAAAAATTATGACTTTTCTGATCTTTCTGATCTTTCTGATCTTTCTGATCTTTCTGATCTTTCTGATCTTTCTGGTTTTTATTTCTGCCCAGTTCACGGGCATGTCCGTAAAAGTAATTAATATTTTCTGCAGTATTAAAATTAACTCTATTATTTCTTAATAAAAAATTGATTCCTAATTTGCTTTTTGAGCTAACAAAACTAATGGAAGGATTGACAACTAATTTAATTTTTTGCATGGCCCGCAGTTTTTGCAGTACTGGAAACTTACCCGTTTGCAAATAAAAATTGCATACAAACATTGATGCCACCGTCGCCATGGGAACAATTATTTCCTCCTGAATCGAATGCCCCTGCAAGTAATTGTCTCCATCAAGAGAAAAATTCTTTGTAAATTCAAACATATTATTGTGTTTTTTTGTCCCAAGAAGTCCAGAAAAAGCGGCCAGATTATGATAATTCATTCGAAACAATGTACGATCATGAATATCCAGATAACTAATATGAGCTTCATTAGAACTATTATTGAAAAGTTCATGTTTAAACAACTTTAACGCACTTTTACCATCAATTAAGGAAACACCCATTGAAGATAATTTTCCACTTATCCCTGCTTTAGCGGTCATTCCCAAATTATCCCAACCACACCAATAAATATTGGTGACATTAGGTAAGGATGCCTCTTCTTTTAGGTGACAAAAAAGAGTGGTCATTACTGCATTGGCCGCAGAGTATACTGCTTGCCCACTAAAACCATAAATGGCGGCCAGCGAAGAAAAATTAATAATTTGTTTTACGGTTGCGGATTGTTGTAATTTCAATAAATTTATTCCAGTAAGGATCTTAGTTTTTAACTCTTCTTCGATCTGCTTATCGTTTTTTTGTGATAATAAGACACTATGTTCAATCCCCACGCTATTAATTAATACATCTATCACTGGAAAAGCATCTACCAATGAAAGAAAGGTATTCCAATCTTTAGAATCTCCCTGCTGGTAGGTAACTTGTGCATATCTTTGCGCTAAAAGTTTTATCGCTTCTGTAATCTCTGGAGATTGAAAAGCAGTGCGACCAATAATATGTAATTTTAAATTTTTATTAGCAGGAATATTAGAAAGCAGATATCTTGCAATTCCTTTGCTTCCTCCCAGCACCACCATTGTAGAAAACTGTCTAGGATAAGGGCCCTTCGGCAAAATATTTTTTATTAATATTCTAACCATCCTCTTGTTATTAATATATGCAACATTTCTATCTAGAGGATAATTGACTTCGGTAATCACTATGCCCAATATTTTCCCAAGAAAATCGTCATGCTTAATCCTTTGCTTACGCTCAAAATAGATACTCTTAGAAAACAGAGAATCGCTTTCATAAGATATAGACATTAGGAAACTAATGATGCCCTGAACTATCGGATTTTGATCGTCATCATAGATAATAGCTATTGTTTTTTTTGTCTGCGGTGCACTTTCCAAACTCATATTCGATTCTTGTAAATGATGCCTAAATATCTCAACTAAAGGCAAAAAAACTTTTTGATATCGTTCTAAAACCTTATCGGCATACATGTCACTACCCACATTAACATCTGCAGCAATATCCTCCACGCAATCTAGGATTATCAAATGTCTAATTGAATCAGCTTTTTCTTCTTCATTGGCCA
>JADGBS010000175.1:4353-7846 GCA_015231325.1 Oligoflexia bacterium
CAAGTTTCTCATTTTCTGTCAAAGAAATCACCGACACTTTGTCTCTAAATTGGCGCGCCGAAAGAAGTTCTAATTTGTCATTTACTTTCCAAGAAAGTTTATGTCGAACAAAACGGCCCTTATATCGAACACCATCCCGATCCAAAATTTTTCTTTTACTCCAATCAACGACATAATCAATAGTTTCCCGGATATCATTAAAATTTTGAAACAAAAATTCATCGTCGTTAATATTGTATTCTTTTGAAATATTCACCAATATATCGGCCATTTTAATCGAATCAACATTTAAATCACTTTGATATCGATCATGAATAGTAATATTTTCTAAAGTATGTCCACTTATTTTATGGACAATCTCTCGGATTTTTTTAAAGACCTTACTGTTTTCCTCATTGAGTAAATATTTGCCATCTACTCTCTTATTAGTTGAATTCCCTCTAATACTAACATCGTCTAAATACCTACCAAGAGGAAGTATCGTATGTTGCTGGTTTCTGAGTATCTCTGAAAAAAATTTTGAGGATACGGGTTTAGGAGAAATTTCTATAAAAGAGGGAATTCCTTGAGAATAAGTTTGGGTTATGTTGTCAATAAAATTGATCGGAGCTCTGATCACCTCCGCAATAAGTTCGCTGATAATTTTTTCAGAAAAATTATCTCTATCAATACACCTATTATGAACATAACTATATATTGGAATTTCCGGTAAATTCCACCTACACCCTTTATCTATTTTCTTTTCCCAATAATCTTTCATCTTTTGGTGTAAAGGATCCATCAAAGGAGAATGAAATGGACAGGGAACGCTTTTCAAACGGTAATAAAATATTCGATTTTTTTTTAGAATATCGATAACTTCCATAATCCTATCCGGAGCAACAGAAATTACTGCTTGATTTGGAGAATTAATATTGCTGATAAAATATAAAGAAGCATCTAATACTGCTGACACCGCCGACAAAGATGTCACCACCAACATCTCCCCTAAGGAATAGGGTGGCGGCGTAATCTGGTCTCTATAAATAACTATATCCAAAACTTCTTCAAAGGACAAAATATTGGCCGCAACTAATGCGGCATAAATGCCAAAACTATGTCCAATCAATATCGCCGGAGTGCCCGTATTTTCCCTCAGTAAAGATGAAATTCCAAATTGCAGAGTAAACAGTGCGGCATTTTTAATCATGTTAAGATCGACTGCGCTTAAATTCTGATAATTAACAATATAGTTGGATATGTTCGTCCACCCATAGTGTCGTTTTACATAATGGTCCGCAATGCCAAATAAATCTTGAATTTTTTTGTTGTTTGTAAACAAATCAGAAAACATTCCTGGGAATGCTGAATTTTGACCAGAAAAGACAAAGCATACCTTAGAAAAATCTATTCCATCGTATTTTTGTAATCTATAATTTGTATGATTCAACGTATTACTCAACGTATATTGAGGATTCAATCCGTTCTCTTTGGCAAAATTATCAGTTGTCAAAATATAAACACCTAGTGATGCGGGCAAAATTTCTGATACCTGAGTAATCTGTTTATACCTTGTATGAACTAAAAAAATCACATCTTGGTTTTCAGTTAACTCTAGTGCTGCAACCTTAAATGCTGGCATAAGATCATTCACATCCCCTTTATTGCTATCCCCTTCAATATTTTCAAGATTTTCAAGATTTTCAAGATTTATTTGATAATTGGCACCCGTAAAATCATAATAATTGCAAATTCTACCTGCAACAACACTATCTAAAACCCCCGGTCCAAGATCAATTGATGGCGCGGGAAAATCAATCCTCATCTTTTTCAACATTTCTACAATAGACGCATCGTCATTAATCAGCATTGATTCTAACATTTCAACAAACAGTCCCTTATAAGCGCTACGGATCAATTCATTTCCTACCGCCCCTGCATAAATAACACCAACACGAGCTTTATTAACATAATTTAAAAATCTGGAATCCTTAGTTAATTCTCTAATAGTCAATTCAGTAATCAATAATAGATAAATTTGGGTCACATCCATATAAGGTATAGATAATGACGAAATTTTTAAATATTCTTCGAAATGATACTTATTAATTTCTTCAACTGTAAAAATTTTATTTGCTAAAACAACTACTTTCTCACTGCCGAAATCTTGGTGTTCTTGGTGTTTTTGGTGTTTTTTTAAGACATCTTTTCTAATTTCATACCTTTGTGAAAATTCCTCCAAGACCAAATGATAATTACTTCCTCCAAAACCAAAAGCAGAAACTCCTAAGCGTAATATTTTGAGCGGATCCAAATGTAGCGGTTGCTTATTGATTATAATATTTTTATGATCAATTGCCGCCATCTTGAAATATGGAGATGGAGGAATAATTCTATTTTTTATTATTAACAAAGATTTTAGTAATCCCACCGCTCCTGCTGCCCCTTGAGTATGCCCCACTATAGTTTTGGCCGAACCGGTGTACAAGGTATTTTCTTCCCAAAAAGCGACGATCGAGGCCAATTCGACTTCGTCGCCCACGAGAGTACCCGTCGCATGCGCCTCTAAGTAATCTATTTTTTTGCTATCCAAATTGGCATATGCCTGTTGATAAGTCCGAATCAATTGCTGAGGATTATTTGCAAACAGGCTGCTATATTTACCATTAGTGCTAACGCCAACACCTTTGATTATTGCCAAAATGGGATGTCGGTTTTTAATAGCATCGCTGACCCTTTGCATAGCAAAACATACTGCGCCCTCACTAACAATTACGCCCTTTGATTCTGTATCAAATGGCAGACATCTATCTGGTGCCAAAATTTTCAATTCTTCAAAAACCCTAAAAAGCGCCGATATTAAAGAACCATTCACCCCTCCCACAAAAGCAATATCTATTTCATTTTTCTGTAATTTCATCAGCGCCAAATTTATCGCTGTTAATGACCCAGCGCAGGCGGCATTAACAATCATCGCTTCTCCTGACAAACCATAGTATCTTTGAATTTTAGTAACTAATGAGCTAGAAAATATGGCATCCCTACGATTAATATCAACGTTGATGCCACCGTTGATACCAGCGTTTTGTAAAAATAATCTGTTGATCTTATCTACTATCGATTGTTTTTTAGCATTATCCAGCGGTAGTGAGAGGATTTCTTTTTCGACCCTTTGCTGAATATCATCGTGTAAATAGTAGTTACTATCAGCGGTTATTTGTGAGAAAAAAATACCTGAGCGCAAATTATAAATAGAATTTTTTAATGGTGAATATACCTGATCAAATGCCTCTAATGTCAATACCTGGGTATTATTGTATCCCTTATCTAAACCCAGTCTACCCCTGATGCTTTTGACAACGGCCTCATCAATAATACCACTGCGATATGGTGGTGCTGGATAATCGCATTCTTTGTCCTCGCAATTATACAATCGATGAAAAGGTAGTGCTCTAAACTGCGACTCTCCCAATAACAAATTATTCCAAAAAACATCGGGATTTTTCGAAGCAGG
>JADGBS010000176.1:0-5888 GCA_015231325.1 Oligoflexia bacterium
CGTTAGATGATACTAATGAATTTGAAGCGTTAGCTAAAAAGACTAAGCAAAAATATGATAATGTTTTGAATTCGTTAGGGACGTTGGGTGGAGGATCCTGACAAGAACAACAACGACAGAGGTATAGAGCTTGGCACAGAGCGTGAAGAAAGGTGTGCAAAAGAGCATGTGAAATTTGCTAAATAGCCACCATTGTAAAACTTTATGACCATCATAGATTTATTGATGTCATTCCACAAAATCATTATTTTAGAAGTCTATGGCTACTAGTGCAACTTTTGTATTATACTAAGTACATTCTGAAAGATGATAGCTGGAGACACGTGACAACCGTCGCGTGTGGCGGAGTCCGCGTTATGAGATTTAAAGTTAACGATCACTTCTTTAAAAAAGCAAAGAAAGAAAATTTCTTGGCCAGAAGTGTGTACAAGTTGGAAGAGATTGACAAAAAGTATCGAATTATTAGTTCTAATGCATATATAGTTGATCTAGGCTATTTTCCTGGGTCCTGGATCCAATACTCTTTAAGCAAGATTGGCAAAAATGGATTAATAGTAGGCGTGGATATCCAAGAGATTAACCAACAGCTGCAGTCGCATCCTCAAGTGCATTTGTTTAAAAAGAGTATAGAAGAAATTGACAGCATTATTGGTGATATTTTCGGTATTGTTGCTAATTTGGCAGCGCAAACAGGAAAATCAACAACGGATAAAAATTTCAATTCTAATACCAAATTTAACGGAATGTTTGATGTTATCCTCTCAGATATGGCACCGAAAACTACGGGAATAAAAATTGTTGATCAAGAAAATAGTCTAAATCTGGTAAAAACGGCCTTCTCACTGGCCCCAACGCTGCTGGCACGAGGAGGAAATCTTGTAGTTAAGGTTTTCGAAAGTCAGTCAGCACAAAATTTTTTAAAGGTCCAAAAGATTCATTTCAAGGAATCTCACTTTTTAAGACCTGCCTCAACTCGCAGCTGTAGCAAAGAATATTTTTTTATTGGAAAAGGGTATATTCCACAATTAGACTAGGAACATACCTCTATAATACAAAGGCGGAATTTATGAATAATCCTTACGAAAATGGTAATCAGCATGACCAATTGGGAACGGAAGAAAGCAATATCAAACCTGGGGTGGTTGGCAATAGCTTTGCACAGACATTAGGTGGCAAAGAATCGACGTCTCCATCGTTCTCAATAGAAAAAGATAAAATTTTTCCGAGCAAATACAAAAGTGACGCAAAGGAAAAAAACGCCAATGATGGACAGGAATTAACTCTGACACAAAAAATAATTCGCGAAGTAAAAACTATCGCTGTAATAATACTATTAGTGTTTGTCTTTCGTTCGATCTTTTTCGAGCCATTCAAAATTCCTTCTGGGTCAATGATACCTACGTTAATGATCGGGGATTTTATCCTAGTAAATAAGTTGGCCTATGGTCTTAAAGTCCCTTTCTCTGATTTGTTTTCTGATCCAGTTTATATTTCAGAATCAAAACGTCCAGAACGAGGAGATGTTATCGTTTTTAAATATCCCAAGGACCCCAGCATCAACTATATCAAGCGAGTTATTGGTCTCCCTGGGGATACCGTTGAAATGAGGGACAAAGTAGTATACATCAATGGCAACCCGATAACTCCTCACGCAATTGAAGAACCTAAAGCAAAAAAATATATGGAGGACATGGATGATAAATTTAAGGAAATGAACCTAAAATTTTTCAACTCAAAAACTGGTAACCACAACCATATTTACCAAATAAACGAGGATAATTTCTTCAAAAGCGATTTCGAAAAAGTGGTAATTCCTAAAGATAACTTTTTTGTAATGGGGGATAATCGTGATTTCTCCGCAGACTCCCGATACTGGGGTCCAGTACCATTTGAAAATATCAAGGGGAAGGCGGTTCTGGTGTGGTTTTCAATGATCACACCATTCAGCGAAAACAACTTCAAATTTCGTCCGTGGAGAATTGGCACTAAAATCGAGTAAAACTCTCTTGCGAAGAAACGAGAGAAGCTCAAAATTCATCTTGATCATACTCGCTTACCGGTGCGTGTCGCACTTTGCCAGCAGCAATCTCTCTTAAAGCAGTTACAATCTCTTTGTTTCTAGTTTTAACCAAGGAGTGGTGACCACTCTGAAGTTGTTTAACCCTCTTTAGGGTCAAATGTACCAACTCATACCTGTTCTCTACTTTATCCAAACAATCTTCAATCGTTACTCTGGCCATAAAAAACCTCCTATTACTAATAGTCAATTTCAATTTTTATGCAACTATTTCAACTGGTTAGCATATAAAATCCGGCACCGTTTTTGCAATCAAAGAAACAATAATTGTAAAACGTTGCTGCTCATCACCGGATTATACAACAATGTAGTATTTAACTCTAGAATATTGTTTTTAGACTAATTTTTAACAACAACTTTCGATATTCACAAAAAAGTGAAGATCGCAAACTGGGTCCACACCATGCCAGATCAACTACCCTCCAATTTATGCATAGTTGTTTCTCAATGCATTAAGATTCCACAAAAAAAAAGGTTAGGTACCACTAAAAGATTAAAATACCCAGACCAACCTGGTCAACAAGGAGAAGTATATACATTTCATTTTAAAGGGTTCCTCTCAGGTAAAAAAATTTCCGTGCTCAAATTGAAATTGTCCAAAACTCACTATCCTTTTGACGACATATCTCTCCATAATCAGCATGATGTCCATCGTTTTAATGACATTAACGATGTTGTAATAGAAAAAGGATCGGAGTACATTATGTTAATAACAGTAATATCCATCTCCGACCAGGATGGAGCGTTATTTGGCGAGATCCTTAATCTAACACAAATAGATAACATTAGAAAATTATTCTAAAAGTGAAAGATATCGTCTAATATTTTATTATAGATACTTTTTATATTGTAGAAACTCTTACTACTTACGAGGTTTAAAAATGGCCGACGATAAGATAGAGCAATTGGTAAAAGAAGGAAGACGGTTTCTTCATGATATTAGTAATAAAGTGTTGATCGGTTCTGGATTGGGTTCTCATGTGCTGGCCTCCTTGAAGAAGGGAAAAGAGGCCGATGAGAAAATGCTCGACAAATTAGAACGGTCCATGAATGCTCTGAATTTGATTGCAGATATGATCAAAGAGCATCGTAGTTATCTAATATCACTTCTGGAAGAAACACCATCCGGAACGAGCTCCGGTCGCACCGGAAACGGAAGTGAATCTCCTCCCGCTGCTGGAACCCCATCATCATCGGGCACATAAGCGTACAGTAATAGTGCGAGCGTGCTCGCGCAATTATTAATAGATATGAGCATTACTACTTCGCTCATTGCAGTGTTGTGCGCTGTTATTGATCTATCCAATCTAAAGTTCGTCACGCACATGTACTTGCACTTGGTCACCAATCATAAGTCCATCAATTTCAAGCAATGGTACGTTATCTTCTTTTTTGCTTAGCTTACGCATCACGGCCACGGAGTGATCATTGTCTGTAAATATCACATCGATCTCTCCGACTTTGATCGTAAAATTACTAAATTGACCATTAACTAAATATGGATTAAAAACTGAGACGATGCGACTAACATCGAGCGTAGTACCGTTCTTTACGCCTTGGTTTTGTCCCATATTCACATAATAATTTTTTCTTAATTTTTCCCCCTTTATTCCCATGGGAACATCTTGAAAAATTGAAAAAATTACATATTCTCCCGCATCTACATCTCCAAAACGAAGAAAGAAGGCAAAATCACCAATAAGTGCAATTACCATAAAAAGCAGGAACTTTTTTCTCCACATAAATCCATCCTAAAATTCGATTGAAATTTTTGCGGAACAGGCTTAAAAGAGCATCTCTCTTATCGAATCAGTCAAATGGAAAATAATGATGGGGAGATAAAAAAATGCAACCGGTAAAATATTCCTAAGGAATGACTTGCTACCGCTAATAGACGATATTTTGGACATTCTCTGTCTTATACCACTTCCAAAATCGAATTTTTAATTCTCTGTATTAAATTATTTATAACAACTTCAACCAGACTTCTATCTGTGCTTTTTTTTGTCCCCTTCTCCTCACACTCAATTTCGGCCGATCCCTGGGCCATATCTCGCCGCCCCCCACCTTTTCCGTTTATAGATGTAAGTCCATTCTTCAAAATTGATGCACAGTCTATCAAGCTGTTCTCTTTGTGGGTTCGCAAAATCACTGAAAACTTCCTCGTAATCGCCATTTCTGTTGTGACATTTTCTAAAGTGTAAGCAAACAAAATTCCACGTTTAAATTTATCAACAAAAAGATCTGAAAATTTCCTCAAATCAGTATCCGCATCTATTTGCACCGACTTAAAACAATAATCACCTTTTAATAGTTCTTGATTAGAGAATACACTCTCACTTTCTATTTGCTGGAGTTTCTCTTTAATTCTGCACTTCTCCTTTTCAAGTGACTTCAACTCGTTTCGTAAATGAAGAATATGGCCATAAATTTCTCCGGGAACAAGTTTTAGTTTCCCTTCTAAAAATTCAAGAATCTCCGATCGTTCTTCTAGACGTTGTATAGCGCTTGAAGAAGTTATCGCCTCAATTCTTCTAACTCCGCTACTAAGCGCAGACTCACTTAGTATCGAAAAATATTCAATTTCGGAACTATTCTTGACGTGTATACCACCACATAACTCCATAGAAAAATCACCCATCTGCACCACTCTGACCTCTTCTCTATATTTTTCTCCGAAGAGGGCAACAGCTCCCATCTTCTCTGCATCCGACCTAGAAGTACAGCTAATCGTCACGGGTATTTTTTGCTTAATTACTGCATTAACTTTGTTCTGAATTAAAGACAGCTCATCCTTGCTCAACGCTGAAAAATGAGTAAAATCGAAACGCAATTTTTCGGATGATACAGATGACCCCGCTTGCTTCACATGGTTTCCAAGCGTTAGTGCCAACGCCCTGTGTAATAAATGCGTTGCCGAGTGATTTCTCTTAATCAATTCTCGCTCATTGGCATTAACTCGTAAACAGTACAAAAGTTCCTCAGCACATTGCCCCAATTTACCTTGCGCAAAATTACCAAAATGCGCTATGCCATCTTCTGTGGCCTCTAAATAATGGACCCAGAGACCATCAATCGGTTTTTTTACATCATAGACCTTGCCTAACAAAACCGGTGACTGCAAAGCTGATAACTTTGCCCATATTTCGCCCTTGTCAGCAACCTGTCCTCCAGATTCAGCATAAAATGGTGTTGACTTAAATATCAACGCGTAATTTGTCGCATTACAACCACCATCTTTTCCAACAGCGGCGGACGGCATTGCAAAAATTTTTAGCAACTGCGATTCAGTTTCTAGCGTCTCATATCCAAGAAATTTAGTGGGTCCATGCTGATGCAAAAGCACATAAAGTTCTTCTTGTTGATCAGTAAATTGCTGCCCTTTCCAAGATTTTCGAGAAAGATCTTGCTGCTTTTTCATGCAATTATTGAAAGATGCGACATCCACCTTAATACCCTGCTCTCGTAAAATAACCTCAGTCAGATCCAACGGAAATCCACAGGTATCATATAGTTGAAACGCCAATGCCCCAGGAAAAATTCCTTGCTGAACTTGATTCATCCCCTCGTGTAAAAACCGCAATCCTTGATCTAAAGTTTCCAAAAATTTTTTTTCCTCTAACTCTAGAAATTTTTGCGCCAATGATTGATTCTTTTTGTTTTCGGAATAGGTGTCCCCCAGTATTTCAAATACAGTAGGTACTAACCGATGCAACGTAACCTCTTTAATCCCCAATTCTCGTAGATGCCGCACCGCCCTTCTAATAATTCTCCTTAATACATACCCTCTCCCTTCGTTGCAAGGAATGAC
>JADGBS010000176.1:5910-7837 GCA_015231325.1 Oligoflexia bacterium
AACATGATCCGCAACCACTCGTACACTGTCCATAATTTTCTGTGATTGCCCCACTCCTGTCCTCATCCCCACTAACTTAGTGATACTATCCATCAACGGAGAAAAACAATCAGTATCATAATTCCAATAATGACCTTGCATCACCGCCGCCAAACGTTCTAACCCCATCCCAGTATCAATGCTAGGCGAAGGCAAATCAAAAGTGCCTTCGGGTTTTTTCTCATACTGCATAAATACTAAATTCCAAATTTCCACATATCTCAATTCATCATCAAGGATATCCGCACCATCGGGTAGCGTCCCCAAATTAAAATTAGGATCTGAATATTTTTTTCCATGATCATAATAAATTTCGCTACAAGGACCACAGGGACCGTATTCACCCATTTCCCAAAAATTTGGTTTATCTTTTCTAAAAATTTTTTCCTTAGGAAGGCCAACGCATTTTTGCCAAATTTCGAACGCTTCATCATCACTTAAATGAATAGTGACGAATAATCTTTGAGAATCAATCTTTAAAATTTCTGTCAAAAATTCCCAGGCATAAGTAATTGCTTCTTTTTTGAAATAATCACCAAAAGAAAAATTTCCTAACATTTCAAAAAAAGTGTGGTGACGAGCGGTAAGCCCAACATTTTCCAAGTCGTTATGCTTGCCCCCGGCACGCACACATTTTTGAATACTAATAGCTTTTTTGAAAGGAGCACTGCATTTTCCTGTGAAATAATCTTTGAATTGATTCATCCCTGCATTGGTGAATAGAATAGTCGGATCGTTCAAAGGCACCAATGATGAAGGCTGAACGTGTTCATGACCCTTTCTGGAAAAATAATCAATAAATTTTTTTCTAATCTCTCGTGCTCTCATCTTCCTGTTCCTCTGTTCCTCTTCTGATTAACTCTTTTTCGTTGACCCTGTCGCCGCTTTGGCCGTCAATCCATCCGAATTTACGCTCCCACTACTGTCAGTACCACCAACACTAGCAACGCCTACCACCCCTGCAGGAATCAGCGCATATTTTCGTAAAATCAGCCGCTTTATATCCAAAAATAACGCTGGATCTTTACTCAAAAAATCCTTTGAATTTTCACGTCCCTGCCCAAGCTTCATATTATTGTAAGAATACCAGGCACCGGCCTTTTCAACAAATCCTTCTTTGACTGCTAGATCCAGGATATCACCCTCTTTAGAAACACCTTCACCATGCATCATGTCATACTCTACCTCCCTAAATGGGGGGGCCACCTTATTCTTGACAACTTTGACTTTGGTACGACACCCAATAATTTCCTCCGATGACGAATCTTTAATCGTTCCTATTTTACGAATATCCAGTCTAATCGAAGCATAAAATTTCAAAGCATTTCCACCTGTGGTTGTCTCAGGGTTACCATAAACCTGGCCTATCTTTTGCCGCAACTGGTTGATAAAAATCACCGTGCAGTTAGAGCGGGAAATTGATGCCGTTAATTTTCGCAACGCCTGGGACATTAAACGTGCCTGTAGTCCCATGTGAGAGTCCCCCATATCTCCCTCTAATTCGGCCCTTGGAACCAGTGCCGCCACTGAGTCAACGATCAATAGATCAACCGCTCCTGATCGCACCAACATATCTGTGATTTCTAATGCCTGTTCACCACAATCTGGCTGAGAAATTAGAAGGCCACTAATGTCTACTCCCAATTTTTTAGCGTAATTTACATCTAACGCGTGCTCCGCATCGATAAACGCCACCGTTCCGCGTTCTCGTTGACATTCCGCTGCCACCTGCAAGGTTAGGGTAGTTTTTCCCGACGATTCTGGACCAAATATCTCAACAATCCTTCCCCTAGGCACGCCCCCTATTCCCAAGGCCAAATCTAAGCTCAAACACCCGGTCGATATCGCGGGAATTTGTTGAATCACCGTAGTTTGCCCCATACGCATG
>JADGBS010000177.1 GCA_015231325.1 Oligoflexia bacterium
TTTGGCATCATTGAAGATAAGATAGCGATATCTACTTCCGTTCTCAAGCTCTTCAATTCGATAGTGTACCCCCCGAAAGGAGTCGATGGTCTGTTGAACGCATTTTGAGATATTCGGTGTGTTATGGGCAGCAGCTGCACCGAAATCCAGCGATGAGGATATTGCCATAACCGCCTGGTAGGCGCAGAAAAGATTTTCCAGGTTATGCTTGCCTGGTAGGCGAAAACGTTCCAGAGAAAAATACTTGGCGATTTCTTTTATCGCTATCTCTTCATCGAACGCAGACCTCACAACAGCTCCCCCGTTGTGCCCTTGATTCTCTTGGCGCTCTTGCTGTTGGATCCATTTGTCGATGAGTGGATGTCCTTGGCGGTAGATTAGTAGGTCCTTAGCTCCTTGAACTCCTTGAGCGCCTTGGTTCATTGTAATGCGAAATTTGGCATTGGCGTAATCCTCCATCGAGGAATAGCGCTCTTGATGGGTGGGGGCGAGATTTAATAGAATTGCAATTTGAGGATGAAAATCAACAATAGATTCCAATTGAAAACTAGAAAGTTCCAGCACAATAACTTCCAAAGCTTCCATCTGCATAGAGCGTAGGTGATTTATTGCCCACTGACAAAAGGGGACGCCGATATTGCCACCAACGAAGAATTTACAAAAATTAAGATTTTTTAAAATTTCACCGATTATGGTGACGGTGGTGGTTTTACCATTACTGCCAGTGACGGCAATGATTTTTTGTAACTTCGGGTCGATGAATTGGTAAGCGAGTTCAATTTCTGACCAAATATTCACCTTCAGCTTAGTTGCTAACCTTAGTGCTGGATGCTGGCGAGGGACGCCTGGAGCGAGTATGATCAGATCTATTTCGCCGAGTAATTGACTAGCATCTTCTTCCGCCACCCAGATGTATTTGGCGCTTTCTATCTCCGGGGGATCATAACAATTTTGTTTTTTGTCGATTACCCAAATTTGCATTAGGGGTAACCCCATGTCGTTGAGCAGTTTTTGAATAATTGTTAGTAATTCGAGGGTTTTTATTCCAGATACGCCTAGTCCATAGACGGCAATCTTTTTTCCCGAGAAAGAGGTGATGACGCTATTGACTCGGTCAATGCGATTAGTGTGATCAATCTGATCAATCTGATTAATATGATTAAATTTAATCACATTCATAATTTATTCGTGAAGGCAGTGGCCGTATAAGACATATATCAATCCAGAAATTGATGGTTGAGTTTAAGCAAATAACCAAATAACTAACTAAATAAATAACTAAATAAATAATTCAGTAACCAAAGTAAAATCTATGTGGCCAGATATGCTAAATTTTAGTCGATTTTCCAAGGAAAATCTATAAACTTCCACATAAGGTTTAGGGTTTTTTGGTGCTACTATCACTTTTGCCTAGTAAAACATTTCTTTAGCAGGGACTCGGTCCATGCTCTAGTATACAAGGTTTTCGGTTGATAGAGGGTAGCATAAAAAAGCGACAACATGATAGTATGTCAGTAAAAATTAGTTATTAATTAATTTGACTTTTTATCTTAACTGAAAGTTAATACCAGTTGGTGTAGGCGCAATGACTAACATTTGTTTAACCTAAAAATCATAACAAGTAGTAAAGTATGCTTGATTTTCGGAGCAAGATAAAATTTATATGTAGTGCGATTACTAGATCTAGACCGTTATATGCGCAGTTGATGATAACCGATAATTGTAATCTTAGCTGTAAAATGTGTGGGCAGGCGGCGCTGCGTGGATCTAGGAGCGCGGAACTGAATCGTGGGTATAATAGATTGGCCGAACTGACGTTGGAGGAATTGGAGGTAGTGGCCACCAATTTACGGAAAGTAGGTTCGCCGCTGTTAGTTATTACAGGGGGTGAACCTTTTTTACGCAAAGATTTGGAAGATATAGTCAGGATATTCCGTAAACAAGGAATTCAAGTACGTATTCAGAGTAACGGACAGCTCATAAACGAAGATAGAATAGATGCTCTGTTGTCATTGGGTGTTAGTGAATATTCTATATCTTTAGACACTCTTGATTTTGACAAACAAGATCAGATCAATGGACGTACGGGGTCAGGATTACAGGCAATAAAAGCATTGGCAATTTTATCAAGAGTATTACCACGCCGTGCCAATTTTACTTTAGTAAATACAGTGGTTTCTCCACTAAATCTTCATGATTTGTTAGCACTGATTAAATTTGTGACAAGGATTGGTTTTTTTCACTCGTTAATTCCTGCTCATGTACGTGATAATACTCCGGTGGGGACTTTGGGTGTTGGTGGTAAAACTTTAAGTTCTCACGATCATAATTTTAAATTCATTACCTTTTGCCAATTAGATAGTATCTTTCAACAAGTCTTGGAGATGAAAAAATCTGGTTATCATATCCACAACAGCGAACGATTCCTTCGTGATTCATTATCTTTTCTAAAAGGAGAAAAGGTGGTCCAGCGTTGTTTGGCACCGGATGTATATTTTCACATACGTTATGACGGATCGGTCACTGCTTGTCTGGAACAAAGCAGTGGAGTTGGGTTAAATATTGCGAACGATGATTTTTGGGAGCGGTATAAAAGAAAAAGTGAATATAGAAAAAAATTGAAAACGGTTGCTACGTCATGTCATGGCTGTATGTATGCATGTTACGCGGAATTAAATTACTTTTGTACCAATTTAGATGTATTCATTAGACGTGGGATTGATGATTTTCGTAAGAGAAATTATCAACGAAAAGTCTATTCATATTCCGAAATGTTAAGCATTGTGAAAGAATGTTGTGAGTGAGTTTTGTGAGTGAGTATAGTGAATGAATAGAAAAATACAAACATTTGGTGATGGCGATTCGTTCAAATTTTATAATTTTAAATGTTTATTTTCACTAAGAGTGCCTTTCTCACCTTATCTAGAGATAGTTTCTATCATCTATATTACTATTCCTAATTTAATTTTTTTTCTCACCTGGACTCGCCCACTAATCGCTTACCCGGTTTCTTTGTTGATATTGGCGGCCACAGTGCAGGTGGTGCGAAGGCTTTGGAGGGAAAAGGGTGCAGTAACTAATGCCGTTCCTGCCACGATCAGCATTCCAATGTTATTGACTTATATTCTGGGATTGACAATATGGGTATATATTTCTGGCATTGGAGGTTTTTTTTATCAAAATGGAGACTATCTAAAACACAATACTTTACTTTATGATTTGGCACATTCTGATTGGCCAGTAACATATGTTGGTTCTATTTCCGAAAAAGTTTATCCCTTAGTCTATTATCTGGCCTACTATTTACCACCGGCGTTAATTGAGAAATATATTAATTTGGCAACCAGTGAGTGGTTTTTGCTGGATTGGTCGATATTAGGTGTTCTTCTTTCGCTACTATGGTTAGCAAAACTATCCAAAAAAGCGACAATCTCGACCCTTGTTTTTATGATATTTTTTTCGGGGCAGGATTTTATTGGACACTGGATTTTTAAAGGACAAATTCCGTTAGATTGGGCAGAGCACTTGGAGTGGTGGGCGGGACTATGGTCGTTTTCTAGTAACACTACGATGCTATTTTGGGTTCCACATCAAATGATTCCTGGTTGGTTAATTACTGCTTATATTCTTGACCAAGTATTTGAAAAGCGTGAAGTAAGTGATCTATTTTATGTTAGCTCTCTAAGTATCATGTGGAGCTGCTTTGTGGCATTAGGTCTTCTGCCCTACGTTTTGGTAGCAGCGGTCCTTTTTTATAAACGTTCAATCTTTTCTTTCGCGAATATTATTTCCTTCCTGCTACTGGTTCCCATACTTGGATTTTATTTTTTAAGCACTAATCCATACCAGGCCGGAGCATGGTTTATCAACTTTATTCCATTGCTTAAATTTTTAACTCTTGCTGTCGTCTTTATATTTTTGGAAATTGGAGTTTATTTTTTATTTGTTCCAAAGGTTTTTTCAGATTGGCGATCGTTACTGCATGAGCGCATTTATATTCCTTTGTCTTTTGTATTGGTATTTGCAGTACTTTTCTACCGTTTTGGCGAATTCAATGATTTTGCGATGCGGGTATCGATACCGCCAACAATTATATTGATAATTGTTTTGTGGAGGCATATTCCTCCGTTACGAATTTGGTATAGGACTGTATGGTGTTATCTATTCATAATTTTATTTGGCCTAGGAGCAATTTGTCCGATACATGAGATGTACCGATCCATAAAAAACTCAAATTTTGTTATTCCCTATTACTCGATAGTTTTTCATGGCAGGAGATACGTGCATTTAATGGCACAATATTTTGGTAAAAATGATACGTTCTTTTATAAACATGTAGTAAAACCGGTGAACGCTGGTTACCGTCGTGAACGCGATCTCACTGCTAAAAATTATCACTACAGTGATTTTCAGGGCAGTGGAGATAAAATACAGATCCTTCCTCCTGACGTAGATAGGTCGTTGGATTTATTTTGGCAGTCCAGGAGTAAGAGGTAACAACGCTCGGGCACACGCGCCGTGCGCGCCGGCCAAGCAAAATTCCCTTAATCTTTGAATTTCAACTTTGGTAAAATTGTATCAATGAAAAATTTTTCAGACCAAAAGTCAATTTCCCGAAGTTGTTCTTTGGTCTTTAAAAAAGGGATGATATCTTTTTTTGCCATTTCAAAATCAACACTTTTTACTCGTTCTAAATAAAGTTGCTGAAATGTTTCATCACTGAGGTTTTGCTTAATCAATTCTGGTGAGGTCTCCTTCAATTTATTTTTGAGATAGGATCGATTCATAGGAATATTTTGTTTCGCGTACCAAATAGTATCATACCAATCTCTTCCTTTAATATTTCGAACTCTCTTTCGACATAAAATTGCATGCATTTTGCCAGAAAAGAGAGAAGGGAGATTCATTGTTTGAACTGAAAACGTAACTGGTGAGATCAAAGTTTTATTTTCAATAATAAAACCAAGAGCTGGTTCTCTGTCAACCTCCAATTTAACCTGCAAGGAAGCATTGGAATGAGTTTTTAACTTTGCATCTATTTTCAATAGATGGATTAAGGTATTTGCTTTTAAAAAGGCCGAATCAATTGGTGTTTTGATCTTTTTTTCTTGTGTTTGAAACTCAACTTGAAAACCAAAAGATTCCAGTTCATGAATAATGGCCTGCTTATATTTACTTAGCGTGAATTTGGGATTCTTTTTAATAAGCGAAAAATCAAGGTCTTCCGAAAAGCGATCTAGTCCATACAAAATACGGAGAGCGCTTCCTCCATAAAAAAGAGCGTGTTCAAAAAATTTTGCTCTCCATAGTCCGAGCAAAGTTACTTGTTGAATAATTTCTTTTAGGGCATTCTCGTAATCCCTTAGTGATTTCATGGAATACTGCTTTAACATAAGCTCCGTCAATTGATTATACATTTTTGAAACTCCGGAGATAGGAAATGAAATTTGAAATTATCTTATTTCTGTTAAGGGTTGTTTTTTCAAAATCTCTCAGTTTTTTCAAGTCTAGATCAAGAAGATAGTGTCTGTTTAATCTTATGTCATCGAAAAAAATCTCCATGTCTTTTTTTTCATAAATTTTTTCAATCAATAAAAGATCAAGAATAGATTTTTCTTTGGTAGCGAAGATGATTTTTTTTTTTTCAGAATTTTCAATAAAAGTAATACCTAATCGATAATCTTCCATTGGCAATAAAGGATGATAAATGAAACGGCCCACCGGAGTTTCAAATTTTTTTAATTTTTTACAATCCATTGAGTGAATCTCTTCTACCCTTTCGGGAATGGCCCCATAAAAAGACAAGGCGGAAAGAGAGGAAACATAGGAAGGTCCATAAATCAAATTTGCTAGTGCTAATAGATCGTAGGGTTTTTGATAGTGTTCTCCTAAAACATAGAGTCCTTTTTTAACTCGAAGAATCTCTCCCTCTTTTATGAGGTTCGCTATTTTTTCTCTGATCCCCTGATAGTTTTTTAGAAAATAGCAGAGTTGCCAGTAATCAAAAACTGGTGGAAGAAAGCTGAGTGGATGGGATTTCATTAGTGTTAATACCTCTTTGAAATAAAACCAGTATGTCATTTATTTCTGACATACTGGTTTTTACCATCAAGAGCGAGTTTATGTCAATGAAATTACAAAAGTTGCTGAAACGCTTACCGGCGAACGCAATTCCTATCTTAAGTATTTCTTTAATTCCACGTTCTCGCATTTCGGCCGCATAATTATTTTTCTCGATTTGCGCCAAAGCTTTGGTTGCACCCCTTTTTAGTGCTTGTATAATCATTTGCTCCTTTATCCTGATCAGGCCAGAAAAACCTGTCATTTATCAGCTAATAAACTTCGCATATGTAAATTATCTCCAAAAACGCGGTTGCACATTATTTTCGACAAAAGTCCCATACCGTAATATAATTAAATTATAACAAGCTTCTTGTTTAAGAGGACTAACTAGGGAATAATCGGGGGGTTACATGAACAGAAAATTTTTGTATGTATCTTGTCTAATGTTTTTATTATCCTTTGCTTTTGTGAACAGTAGCAAAAGTGTTGAATATTTGGTGGGTGTAGAAGAGCTATCATATTTTCCACACTATTCTTCAGACAATGGTAACTATGGCGGTTTTGCTCGCGATCTCCTTGACGCCTTTGCTAAATACAAAGGTATTTCCTTCAAGTATGAAATTCGCCCACTCAAACGATTATTTGGAGATTTTCTAGATGAGCAACTGGACTTCAAGTATCCAGACAATCCATACTGGCAGGCAGATCTGAAAAAAGAGAAGAATAAAAAGGTGATTTATAGTGACCCAATAGTTGATTATATCGACGGTGTAGTGGTACTTCCAGAGAACAAAGGTGCCGGCATTAAAAAACTCAAGTTATTGGGAATAGTAGGCGGTTTCACTGCTTGGAATTATCTAGCTCAAATTAAATCTGGGGAAGTAAAAGTTGAAGACAGCGTTACCTCTGATGCCTTATTAAAAAAGGTGATTGCCAAAAGAAATGACGGCGCTTACGCAAATGTTGCGGTTGCAAAATACCAGTTAGAAAAGGTTCTAAATCAACCCAATGCTTTAGTCTTTGACCCAGACCTCCCACACACCAAAAGTTCTTACTTACTGTCCACCATAAAACATCCTGGGCTGATGGAAGATTTCAATAAGTTTTTGAAAGAAAAAAAGGACCTTGTTGACGAAATAAAGAAGAAATATCAAGTACAGCAAGCGGAATAATCAGTTCCCCCAGTCAGAATTGATAACGAATACCAGTTAACGCGTCTGCTGCATACAGTTTATTGGTTTTGTATTTGGCATCAATATTACCGCTCGCAGGTTCATCTCCTAACGTCTGGTTTATAGTAGATGGATTACCTGATTCTCCATCACCAAGGCAAGTTACCCTACCCATGAATCCTAAAAAAAGACCTTTAGTGAGGTTAAAGTCTATACCACCTAAAATTTGCCAAGAAAAATTTTTTATTGAATTTTCTGAAATTTTTATACTACCACTAGCGACAGCTCTTCCTCCTGAAATAATAGAGCTATCAGTAGTTGTCTCATGAGTCTTGAGTAAAGCAAATCCTAGGCCTACGCCAATAAAAGGAATTATAGCTTCATTTGATTTTTGAAAGATTGCATTTGCATAAAGTCCATTGGAGGAAAATTTACCTTTAAACATCCCTTTTACTTCACATCCACTACAAACAATAGTCCCACTACTATTGCGTATATCGACATTCCCATTCGTAAAGCCTTTTTCAAATTCGTAACCATTTCTGTATGTATAATCTAATTCTAGACGAA
>JADGBS010000178.1:0-6661 GCA_015231325.1 Oligoflexia bacterium
ATAAAGGCCTGCACTACCTGGAAACCATTACTGCTTCCACTAGGCAGATGGGAGCGTTAATTGACAATCTACTACATTTCTCGCGAACGGGACGAGTGGAGTTACAGAAGAAAAACGTTGATATGAATCAACTGCTTCAGGAAGTATCGGCAACTTTTCAAATGGACTCTTTAAATGGAAGTAATGTCGTTCTTGGACGCAATATTGAATGGGTAATATCAGCGCTGCCCTCCGTCCGAGGAGATTATGCACTTCTTCGCCAGGTTTGGCATAACCTATTAGCAAATGCCATTAAATATACTCAAACAAGAGAACATGCACGGATCGAGGTCAGCGCCCATCATGAAAATGGGAAAATTATTTTCGTTGTTGCAGATAATGGAGTGGGATTCGACATGCAATATACTGATAAGCTCTTTGGCATCTTTCAGCGACTACACTCGAGTGAAGAATTCGAAGGGACAGGAATCGGTCTGGCGATCGTCAAGAAAATAATTGATCGTCACGGTGGCCAGGTTTGGGCCTCGGCGGAAGTTGATGTTGGGGCCAAGTTTTATTTTTCATTACCAAACTAAGAATTAAGAATTAAGAATAAGGAGGATGCCATGAGCACTGAATTAAAACCCATACTACTTGCGGAGGACGACGCTAGAGATGCTGAATTGATTACCGAAGCACTGAAAGGGAGTGGATTGGCCAACCTACTTATTCGGGTAAAGGATGGTGTGGTGGCAATGGAATATCTGCGCGCTGAAGGAGAATTCAAAGGTCGCAAAAGTGGGAATCCAGCAGTGGTAATTCTTGACATCAAAATGCCGCGCATGGATGGTCTGGATGTGTTACAGTCCATACGCAATGATCCATTGCTAAAATTTATCCCAGTGGTAATGCTGACCTCCTCCCTTGAAGAACAAGATTTAATTCAGAGCTATCAAAAAGGAACCAATGCCTATGTACTTAAACCGGTTAAATTTTCTGAATTTATAGAGGCGATGAAAAATATCGGGGTTTTTTGGGGAATTATTAATAAATTACCGCAACAAATGGAGCGGCAGTATATAAAGAGAGATCTATATTCAACTGAGAATGAGACTGAGACTGAAACTGAGACCAATACGGAGAAAAGACCATTACGAATTTTGCATATCGAGGATTCACCTAATGATGCTGAGATCATCCTGAATCAATTAAACGTTGCAGGCATTTCTGTACAAATAGACCTGGCCCTCAATGAAGCACAATTCACCTCTTTTATTCAAAACAGTGAATACGATCTCATCCTGGCAGATTACAATCTTCCAGGCCTTAATGGAATGACAATACTACGAACTGCTAAATCGCTTTCTCCTCATGTACCAATTATCTTTGTCACTGGTGCCATCGGCGAAGATATGGCCGTAGAACTGATTAAACAAGGTGCCACCGATTATGTACTTAAGGATCGGCCAGACAAGCTTCCTCTGGCAATTCTACGAGCGATGGAAGAAGTTCAGAATGAGAAAGTAAAAAAAGAAATGGAAGGACAGCTTGAAGAAAAAAATAAAAAATTGCTCAAGAGCAACCAACTGCTAGAAAAAAGTCAAAAATTACTCTTAGATGTTGAAAAAATGACCAATATCGGTGGTTGGGAGCTAGATGTAGAAACGCAGCAACAGGTTTGGACAGAGGAGGTTTATCGCATTCATGAACTCGATATGGCCACATATAAACCCACCCTTGATAAAGCAAAATACTTCTATCCACCGACCACCTCAAGACCTATCGTTGAACAAGCAGTACAAAGAGCAATAGATTATGGAGAGCCCTTTGATCTGGAATTAGATTTCATCAGTGCAAAAGGCAATCATCGCTTTATTCATACAGTGGGAAAAGTAGAACAAGAAAATGGAAAAACTAAAAAAGTCTTCGGAATTTTTCGGGATATTACCCTCCAAAAGCAAGGAGAAGAGAAGTTACATCTACTTTCAGTAATAGATAGTAATATTTCAGAAACGGCAGTATTAATTCGCGCTAGTGACTCTACAATAGTTTATACCAACCAAAGCTTTAATCGAATGTTTGGTTACGATCCAGGAGAGATATTAGGAAAACATATTAATGTTCTCAACTTTGCCATATCGGAAAAGGAAAATAAAAACAGCGATATGGAAGGAATTGATAATGAAATTATCAATCGGCTCGCAACTAATGGAAGCTGGAGCGGAGAAGTCCTCAACGTTAAAAAAGATGGAACTCCTTTTTGGTGTCACACTAACATCATCACCCTTGATCACCCAGAATATGGACGGGTATGGCTTAAGATTCACAAAGACATTACTGATCAAAAGAGAATAGAGAAAAAACTAAAAGAGGCCGAGGCCATTTTAATGACCGCCATGAACCAGGGGCCAGTAGGCGTTGTTATTGCTAATGCCCCCGACGGTCTAATCCAATATGTGAACAATGCGGGGCTTGCTATCGGTGGCGGAAACAAAGAGACTCTTGCTAATGGAATTGATATTTCTAAATACATTAGCAGCTGGCGACTTCTACGGCCTGATGGCACTGCTATAGAGGAAGATGAGATTCCATTGGTTCGTGCCATAAAGTATGGTGAAACATTTAGTAATGAGTTTATCATCCGTAGAGGAAGCATCGAGGGTAAAGATGATCGGATTATTTGGGCCAATGCTGCCCCAGTCATAGATGACAATGGCCACATCATGGCCGGTGTTGTGCTTTTTCTCGATATAACTGAATACAGAAGGACTAAAGAAGAACTCGATGTCATGACCAACACTGGAGAGGCAGTATCTCTTATCAGACTAAGTGACGGTATTATCATCCATTCAAATTCAATATTTGAGAAAATGTTTGGGGCAGAACCGCGAGAATATATGGGGAAACATTTTTCGACGATAATCGCCGCTGGCACTGACGATATAAACATACACTACATAGATCTAGAAAAAAATTCACAGGAAATTGCAAAAGATATCATCGACCATGTGAATAAGAATGGTCATTGGCAGGGAGACCATCAAGGTATAAAAAAAGATGGAACGATTTTCTGGTGTCATGCCAACATCTCTGTTTTTAATCATTCAAAATATGGTCGAGTTCTTATCACTGTCCATCGAGATATCACTGAATATAGACATATAGTAGATGAGCATATGGAGTTGGAGCGACGTCTACTACACGCTCAAAAGCTTGAAAGCATCGGAGTGCTCGCAGGCGGTATCGCCCATGACTTCAATAACCTACTGATGACCATCGCTGGCAATATTGATTTGGCAAAAAGCTATACTTCGACAACTTCTGTCTCCTATTCTTGTTTAGAAAGTGCTTTAAATGCAACCAAAAGGGCAGCGGATCTGACCAGACAAATGTTGGCCTATGCGGGCAAGGGAAAATTTAACATTGTAGAGTTCTCTCTCAACGAACTGCTTACTGAGAACAGTGAAATATTTCGCGCTTCGATTCCCAGAACTACTATTTTTGATCTTCAACTATCCCCAAATCTTCCGCTGATTAGTGGTGACTCTGGACAGATTCAACAGATCATCATGAATCTGATTACCAATGCCGCTGAGGCCATCGATAATAGGCCCGGAACCATCACTCTTAAAACGGGAGTGCAGTTTTGCGATGAAGCGATTTTGCAGCGAAGTCGGGTAACGGAGATACCTGCTGCTGGCGAGTTTGTTTATCTAGAGGTCACAGATACTGGTTGCGGTATGGACAAAGAAACGCTGGAAAAATTGTTTGATCCTTTTTTTACCACTAAATTTGCGGGGAGAGGACTGGGAATGTCAGCACTACAAGGAATTATAAAAGAACATTACGGTGCTATTATCGTTGATAGCAAGATTGGAGTGGGTACAACTATTCGGGTTTTTTTTCCAGTTATGGTAGCAACTATGATGTTAAAAGATAAATTTTCACCGATTTCCTTGCAAGAAGAAAAAGAAGAAATATTAACTGATTCACCTCACTATTCTTCTGTCTCCACGCCATCGCTAAAGAAATTAGAAACTATTTTGATTGTGGATGATGACGCTGCCATTTGTAATATTTGCAGAATCATGGTGGAGGTCCAAGGTTATCAAGCGATGGTTGCCGCTGATGGGGAGGAAGCGATCGAAATTTTCCGTACCCATACCGACACGATCAAATATGTTCTTCTCGATTTAACCATGCCCAAAATAGATGGTTATGAAACCTTTAAAATATTGAAGCAAATCCGCCCTGATGTAAAAGTAATTATCTCAAGTGGGTATGGAGAAGAGAGTGCAACTAAGCGTTTTACTGGTCTAGGTTTGGCCGGTTTTCTTCAGAAACCATATCAGATAGAAAAATTGCGAAATGAATTGAAACGGTTAGAGAATCTTTATTTGCATTGAGCTTTATCTAAATTTTGACCAAAATTTTTCTTTAAAAGTTTAGTGATTTCTCTATCGAAGGCATTTGTGAAATTTATTTTATCTTTTAGACTGAAGGGAGCAGGTCCGCCAACGATTAGACCCCCATCTCGAAGATCTTGCATCAGATTTCTCGTTGCCAAAACATCTTTGACGTTCTCATCCGTATATGTGTCGCCTCTGGGGTTCAATACTAATACCCCTTTATCAACTAGCAAGGATGCAAGAGGGATGTCTGCAGTTATAACTAAATCGTGTGCAGAAGCATTATCGATAATATATTTGTCCGCCTCATCCAGTCCCTTACCTACGACAATCAATGAGAAAAGAGATGATCTCGGCATAAACATATGACTGTTGGCCACTAATATTACGGGAACATTTAATCTTACCGATGCATCAAAAATAAAATCCTTAACCGGCCGAGGACACGCGTCCGCATCAATCCAAATTTTTGTTTCAGATTTCATCAAAAAATCCCTTGGAGACGTCTCCCTTGAAGCACCATTGACGGCAGATCTAACAGATTTATATGGTCGGACAGAGTGGACTTGAACCACCGACCTTTCGCCCCCCAGACGAATGCGCTACCCCTGCGCTACTGCCCGACATTTGAAGATAGAACAAAGATAGAATCAAAGACAAAATCAAAGACAAAATCGTAACTCAGGATAAATCCTTATCGCTATTTTGGCAAAGGAATTTCGCGACCCTCGCACCCAACAGGGCGTTATTTTTTACCAGCTCTATATTGGCGCGTAGTGAATCACCGCCACTTAAGATACACATCCGCTCCAACAAAAAGGGGGTAACAGATTTGCCTTCGATGCCTTTTTCTTGACATTCTTGCAATGCCTGTTCGATCGCTGCAGCGATCACCTTTTCGTTACCCGCATGCTCGCTAGGAATTGGATTCGCCACCAATACCCCCCCGCTGCTGGACAAAGACCAGGTACACTTTAAAAAACCAGCTATCTCCTCTGCTCCTCGCAACCAAGTATTGGTTACTACTCCACTCTCCCGCAAATAAAATGCCGGAAAGTGTTTGCTTCCGACAGTAATCACCGGAATCCCGGCAGTTTCCAAATACTCCAAGGTTTTAGGAATATCTAAAATGGACTTGACTCCTGCACAAACCACCGCTACTTTTCTCGCTGCCAATTCCGCAAGATCGGTTGAAATATCCCAACTATGCTCCACGCCTCGATGTACCCCACCAATCCCTCCAGTGACCATCACCGAAATCCCCACCGCCTCAGCACAAAAAATTGTTGCTGATACTGTAGTGGCACCAGTCGCGCCAGCATGCACCACGTAAGGAATGTCTCTGGTATTTACCTTCCACACACCATTCTGCTCTGCTAGCCATTGCAACTCAGGGTGAGTCATACCAATCTTTATTTTTCCCTGAATAATCCCTACTGTCGCAGGAGTGCAACCTTGCTCTCGCACAATCTTTTCTACACTCAATGCCATCTCTAGATTTTGAGGATAAGGCATCCCATGAGCAATAATAGTGGATTCCAATGCCACCACCGGGCGTGCCTCAGCGATGGACGACGCGACCTCAGAAGAACAAAAAGGTAAAAAATTTTTTCCTATTGGAGTAAACATCTAATTAGAATTATCCTGTATTAAATCCTCAATGGACTGATTGATGCTTCTTAGCTTTAACTCGTTCTCGTAAAGGGTGGGTGGCGCAGCTCGTACTTCACAGTCCTCAATACCACAACGCTCACAAGTAATGCTTACCTCCGAAAATGGAATATTAGGGTCATCGATAAAAAGGATCTTTTCTTTCAGTAATGGAGTGATCAATAAACCAACCGTCAAACTAGTCTTACTCATTGGAGCATGTAACTCTCTCTTGGCCATGGTGAAACAAATATACTCATTCTCTGACTGAAAGAAACGTACCTTCTGCACTCCAATTACCGGCATATCGAGATCTGGACCTACAGCACTAGCAAAACCGCTAACCACATCACCCTCACTACCAGGAGCACTACTAAGTTTTGAAAGCAACTTGATAGTAATCCATCGGCGACAGTAGTGCTCCAAGGAACGCACTCCGTGTGGGTTGTGTAACTCAGAAAGATGCAACTCACTGGTTATGTCATAAAGATCGGTAGCAGTGTCTTGACCAAAGCGGATAAAAAACATCTTGTCTAGATTGAAAAAAGTAGGAAAGATCTGGGTCATCCGATGAAAAAAACTATCCCAAGTGCCACGGTAGGAACGCAGGATATTTGCAAATT
>JADGBS010000178.1:6724-7765 GCA_015231325.1 Oligoflexia bacterium
CGTCACGTGGAATAAACAAGGCACTTGCAAAATAAGACGCCTTGAAATTATTGTACAACTGCTCATATGAATCGAGGTTGAGCCAAATTGAGGTATTTGAACGTTCGCCTTGGTCAAGGAAATTATGACCAATCTCCTTAGCATAGATAAAACTTTTCTCACGATAACTGAGGTTCTGATTTAACAAAAATTTAAATTTACGCTGACCGCGCTTCGTGGAGGGAATGATAATGTGCTTCAAATCTCCTAACTGTTTGTATACCTTAAAATCCACCTCCTGTATATCGTAATTATATTCCTGCTTAAGAATTCCGGCCAAAAAGCCCACGTCTGCGCCCTGATCCAACGGAGACCACTGATACTTTTCAAGAAAATCCTGTACTTTTTCTTCGATTTCCTCGAAATAATTATTTTTTAGCTCAACGTACGCACGTAGCGATGCAAACAAAAAATCTTTCACTCTGAGGTTAAAACTACGTGCTAACTCCACCAAAGTGCCGACCAAAATTTTAAATTTATTCGGCTCATTGGTAATCAACTCCAAAAGTCCCTGTGCAGGAATGCCAAAAAGCTCAAAAGGAAGATTTTTTAGTAGATTATTTTCCAAAATCTTAGTAAGGTGCTTAAGCTCTTTGTTCAACTTGACAGAAATTAAATCATCGTAGGCCACGCCCAAGGAGTTGGCGAGTAACATGATTTTATCGTTTTTCGGGTATTTCTTTCCCTTTTCAATTTCATTTATATAGGACGCGGAAAGACCAGAGATGTTGGCCAACTCTTTTAAAGAAAGGGCCTTCTCTTGTCTAAACTGTTTGAGTTTTAAGCCGAAGATAAGCCTGAGGGTTTCTTGATCTAATAACAATGTTCTGTCCTGGTTTGAAAGACCCAACGCAAGAGTAGGCCTTTGGTCAATAAAAATACATAAAGCATAAAAATGTATAGCAAATATCAGGTTAGAGCGTAAAAACTGGAATCAAAGATACCATTTTACTAACAGATTCCCAAGGATTATTCCCAGGAATTACATATTTTTGTACAGGT
>JADGBS010000179.1 GCA_015231325.1 Oligoflexia bacterium
AGCGCCATCGGCCATACCTAGAGTTCTTTCGACCTCACCTGAGAAGTCAGAGTGACCAGGGGTGTCGATGATATTGATTTTGGTACCTTTGTAGTTAACCGAGATGTTTTTGGCCAAAATGGTGATGCCACGCTCGCGCTCGAGAACATTATTGTCTAGTAGAGTGGTTTGACCCATCTCACTTTCGTTATCCCGAAAAATATGGGATTGTTTGATAAAAGCGTCGATGAGTGTGGTTTTGCCATGATCGACGTGAGCGATCACAGCAATATTTCGAATATTTAACATAGTTTTTAGCTTCCCAAGGGGAAAAATAGCAACCTGGTTATTATACGCTGAACTTGGCGTAATGGCTACTTTCCGAATTTGCCAGAGAGTTTGACCAGGTGGGCATTGTAGACGATTTGGCGAACTTCGCCGTCTTCACTCTCGATTTGATCAGTATCAGCAATTTTTTGGTACTGTTGGAGGTAGTTGCTGAGGGCTGTCTTGAGCTCTTTGAGTTCTTGGCGCATGTCTTTGATCTTTTGATTTAGAGAGGCATTGCTTGGGGACTTGAGAATGTTCTGTTTGGCTTCGGCTTTCTTTTTGTTTACTTCTTTGCCTTCTTCGGCGGCTTTTTTGTATCCTGGGTCGTTGGCAAGGACATCGTTAAACATTTCAACTTGTTTGCCCATCTCAACTTTGACGGTGTCAATGTGAGCGACGTGAGTTTTGATCAGGTTTTCGATTTGGAATAGACTGGTAACGGCTTCGTTTGTACCTTCTGGTACAGTGGTTTTGTTTTTTGTATCGTCCATAAGGAGTTATTCTAGATGATGTTTTTGGTTTTGAATAGCTATTTTGATTCTTGCTCTGCCTTAATAATACTTGCATCGACCATTTTCTTAATATGTGGCATTATTTTTCTCATAAGCTTTTCAATTTCTGGTCTTCCAATTGATGATTCTCTTATCTGAATAATTCCGTCGGTGAACATTTTTTTGAACAAGAGAACATCCGTTTCATC
Source organism: Oligoflexia bacterium (assembly GCA_015231325.1). Lineage (GTDB taxonomy): Bacteria > Bdellovibrionota > Bacteriovoracia > Bacteriovoracales > Bacteriovoracaceae > JADGAN01. Next base: position 1,010 of record JADGBS010000179.1, read on the forward strand.
AAGTTCTTTTGGATCGTTTGAGCTTTCCGACTTAATTTTGAAATGATTCTCGATTTCATTTATATCCCAATTTGAACCGGCAGGTATTATTAAAAAGTGTTGATATTTTGCTTTTTCTACAACTTGTATCTTTTTACCTCTAGGTCCAAACTCAGAAAGACCGTGGTATTGAGTATCATTGCGTGAGTTCAAAAATATTTTTGCATTTATCGCGGCCTCCCAGAAATATTTAAATTGAGTAAAGCACCTCTTATCAAGCTTCGTAGTTGCCTTTGCTTCCGCATCACCGACAATATTGACAATCCTGTCCCCCTGCGTAGTTTCAATGATAGCCAAGTCTGGATTTCTATGAACATTTTTTTTATAGCCAAATATTTCTCTATTTTTCAAAAAGGCAGTTAGTTTTGAGTCAACCCTTCTTTCCGTTTCTGTTTTGGCAACTTCTCTTTCTTTTCCCGTTCGTATGTCTACCAGTTCGTTTTCTACCGAAATAAGCCTCTCAAACAATTCACCCATAATTATTCCATAGTCATCGTGTTTTGAATCTGGATATTCTTTGTAGCTAGCCTGCAAGGAGGCATATAGTTCTTCGGCCAACTGTTCTGTTGGAGGTAGGAGCTCGATAATCTTCTCTTTTATGGGAAGAACTTCGTTTATAGTTTCCTCTGGGGTAATTCCTGATGGCATAGGTTCAGGCTAGCATGTTTCTGGGGGTAGATGCAAGAGGGGTAGGTACCCAGCTTGTCTCCGGCTTTCGAATCCTATCTACCAAATAACAAAATATACGTCCACAAGGGACGTATATGTTTGTTGTCTGTTATAACGAAATTCGAACTTGGTTCCAACAAAATTATTAATCTATTGGCTCACCGCTCAACACTTCGTGTCTCGCGGTTCGCCACCGCCTGCCGGCGGAACCACATGCGCGCGATTAATATTGTATCCCGACTGCGGTCGGGATAATTGCTCTTTCGAGCAAGCGCCAGCGATCGCTGTCGCATCTTTGTGTTCGCCCGCCTAAGGCGGACGAAGCTGATCTCAATATATGGCTCAAACTATCGATTTCGCCATAAAATACCCACTGATTAGGTGAATATTTTTATATTCAAGCATCATAACGAAGTTATGAGCGAATATAAGAGGAAGCGCAGGAGTAATATTTCAATAATTTCATTGAAATTATTGAAAAGACGACGAGCAAGCTCTTATCAGTGGGTATTTAAGAATTGAGACAGCATTGCCCTATCGGCCAACTGCCTGCTACGCAGGCATAGCGGGGTATTTATTTTTACGTCTAAGTTGATCCAAATATTCAATGATTTTCATGATAAGTTAGAATAACTTATGAACTTTAATGGGGCAGAATATTTAATTAACAAAGATCCAACAATTCACCAAAAGCCTGAGGTTAGATATACGAGAGTACAGCGAACTCTTGCTGGTGAAAAAAACAGAGGTAAATCATCTGATCAAGTTCAGGATTGGCTAGAGGTTCTTGAACAAACACATGTTAAACGCGCCAGTGAAGATCAGGCGGTAAAAGAAAAAATAAAAACCTACTATCACAAACAATATATATGGCCATACAAGGAAGATATAACAAGGGGAGCTGCTAAGGTTGAAGCAAGGGCAGCCAGAGAGATGGGTTTTGGTGATATTGCCTATGAAGGGGAAGCTTTAAGACAAAGACAAGAAATAGCGGTCGTTGATCTAGAAAAGTCGTTAGATTCTTGGATTAACTATCTCACAAGTAAGAATGAACAATATCCAATTTGGTTTAGATATTATGTTTTTACAAATATAGTTAAACTTGGAAGTTATGATATTGATAAACAAGAGTTTAGAAAACGAACCAAGGATACATTTTTTCCTTTTCCAGATATCGACAGAGGGGCGTTAGCAGAAGTTCAAACACAAATTGAAAAGGGTGGTCCATTTGCTAATAAGTCATTTGCAGAACAGTATGCCTATGCAATAAAAACAAATGGTGAAATAACTCCAGAGCTTCGAGCGGAAACTAGAGGAGAGTGGAGAAAATATGATCAAGGTACCAAACCAGATGAATTGTGGGAGTCACTGCAAAACAAAGGTGTTCCATGGTGTACTCGTGGATATGCAACGGCCGAAAAACAACTGAAAGAGGGTGATTTTTATGTTTACTACACTTTAGATAAATTAGGTCAACCAACTATCCCCAGAGTCGCCATACGTATGGATGGAGACTATATCGGAGAAGTTCGTGGGGTGGCTGATAATTCTCAAAACCTGGAAGCAAACATGACAGATATAGCAAGAGAAAAATATAATGATCTACCGGGAGCAGAACATTATGAAAAGGCAGATGCGGACATGAAGCAATTGGGGGTCATAGAAAAGAAAAATCGAGAAAACAAAGAGTTAACCAGAGAAGAGCTTAAGTTTTTATACGAAGTTGAACGAGATATTTTGGGCTTTGGGTATGAAAGTGATCCGAGAATTAAAAAAATAAAATCGACAAGAGATATTCGACTTGACCTATCAATTGTCTATGAAGTATCACAAAGCCAAATAGCGCTAGAACTAGATGAAATAAACGGTGAAACCATAATTTCTCTAGACGACCACTTACTAAATGTTGAATATCTTATAAAAAACGATATAACTAATCTTAAGATAATTAATGGAGGGTTATATCAGCACAACGAAAGTGGTGACAGGAGAATATCACTATCTTCAGAGTCAGCCTCAGTACTTCGAAACCTAGAGCGCATAGGAAACCAGGATGTTGTGAATGCGAGTATAGATCATCTTGGTTCGTATAGTGTTGAGCGACTAAGTCCTGAAAGATATCAAGATAGATGCTCTGGGTTTATAGATATATCTCTTAACTATATCGCCAATAAGAAAAGTCATGATAGTCTTACTGGATTTACACATTTTCTTACGGCAACTGAACCTGAAGAAAACAGATTTAGAGTCTTTAACACACTGTGGGATGTAATGAGTCCTGATCAGAAAAAGGAACTGTATGACTTAGTTGAAGAGTTTGGCGACTCCGAAAATTATAAGTATCTACTTGGAAACGTATTATACAGACCAAATATATCTACTGAAGATATTAATTTCACGACATCAAGTATCGATCGCTTGCCTCAAGATAAACAAGAAGAAATTATTAGTCAATGGTTTAGGTATGACGACCAGGAAATTTTGGTAAATATTAACTTGCACCCAGAAATCATAGAGTTTTTGGCAGAAAAAAATATTCCTTTAGTAAATAGATATTTTGAAAAATATAGAACTAAACTAACAGGTCAAGCACTGTCTGTCTATATAGGTGGTGATGAAAACTACTGAACTAAATCCAAATAAGTGCTTTTAATTCTATTAAAATACTATAGAAAATACCAATTTTTGCGTTTTCTGTCGCTTTTTGAAAGATAAACAGATTATGGTGGAATGGGAAAAGCCCTTCGCATCGCTCCGCGCGTGGGCGGGCGCGCGGGCGACTGACCCCGTTCCTACCGATTTGTCCCGAAGTGTTGTCTGTTATAACGAAATTCGAACTTGGTTCCAACAAAATTATTAATCTATTGGCTCACCGCTCAACACTGTCGTGTCTCGCGGTTCGCCACCGCCTGCCGGCGGAACCACTTGCGCGCGATACCACTATTGTATCCCGACTGCGGTCGGGATAATTGCTCTGCGAGCAAGCGCCAGCTATCGCTGTCGCATCTATATATTCGCCACAAGATCACATTCAGTGATTGTGGCGAAGCTTTCTCAATATATGGCTCGGAAGAACATCGTCATTGCGAGGAATGAAATGACGAAGCAATCTATATAGATTGCACCTCCTCGCCATAAATACCCACTGATTAAGAGAAAATTTTATCAGTGGGTATTAAATCCTTGAGACAGCATTGGCCTATCGGCCAAAGTGCCGGCTTTCGCCGGCACATATACTAAGCAACTATCCAGCTGGAGGGAACGGATCACTTCCATATGTCCATTCTGCTCTAAATTTACCATCAGATCCTTGAATTAGGATTTGAGATAAAGTTCCTTGAGGTAATCCACCAACATGTGATTTTGCGAGTTTAATTGCTTCACTTTGAGTGTTTCTTATCTCAGATTGACAATGTTCGCATTGAACTTTCCATGCTGACCCATGTGATAGTACATACACAACCTTTCTCATTTCAAATTCACCCCCTCTCTATTACAAAATAATAAAAAAGACGCCAAATTTATCGTCTGATAAACAGCGTCTAGCCACTCAAATTCTTTGACAGTTATTGGGCAGCTGGTTCTGTCCACCAGTTCAGAACAAAATATATCACATCCGTAAACAAACCGAAAGACTTATGTATTTGTTTTGATATCAAAATAAAAAAGCCACCCTCGTGAGGTGGCATTAATTTAGTAGCCTAAAGTGCGGATCAGGGCATCAGTCATTGGCAATCCAAGATAAATTTCTTGCCATGCCCATTGACCATTCGGATTTAACTCAAAGAAAACAATTCGTCCGTCAGGAGTCAGAGCAAAATCAAAGGCACCATAATTGAGACCGTAAGCTTCTACCATAGCAAAACATTTTTTCAAAATTTCATCTGGTAAATCATCAGGATTCCATTGCTTGGGTTTGTCAGATGAACTTCTCCAATCCAGTTTCAGATTTGGATCCGATTGAGAATCGATAGAAGTAATAAAAGCATCTTTACCAATAATGGTTACACGATACTCTTTTACCTTTGGAATTTCTTCTTGGAAAAAATGAGGTGCAAACTTTATAGAAGCAATGTTTTTGATGGCTTTATCATCAACTCGAGATGTATAAATTACGGCGGTCGTCCCATCGGTTTCAATCACATTTGCCTTAAATGGTTTAACAACCACATTTCCAACACCTTCGATAAATCTCAAGGCAGTTTCAGGGTTGTTTGTGCAAAGGCTTTTAGGGATCAAAAAACCTAGTTGTCTCGCCAACTCAAGTTGATGAAGTTTCACATTTGCGTAGGCAATAGCTTTTGGATGGCTTACCCAGATTCTTTTCTCAAGTAAAACATATAGAGATTTGAGTACATAATTCGCCTCGGTGGTGCAATATCTAATTGCTTCAGAGTTGGTGATTGATGGGTCGGGTTTTGGATCTTCTGGCCGTCTCAACCAAACACTTTTTACGGAGTCAATATCAAGTCTGGTTCCATCTATAGTTATTCCCATTGAGTAGGGTGCCAGTCCGGATTGAATCGAAAAATCGTGTTGTACTTCTTTTAGAAATCTATCAGTGTTAAGTCTTACAAATGGAACATTCTTTATTCTAAATTTATCTATCGCAAAGTCTGCGGTTGGGTCGTTTGAATTCGTGACAATGAGTATTGTCATAGCTCCTCCTTTTCAAGGTTCAGTTTTGGTGTCCCATATTATACCAACTAACCAAGAAAAACCCAGCCAATTTGGCTGGGGTGGTGCAAGTGAGAAATTAGTCGTCAGAGCCGGTGGAGGCGCCGTCATCGGGTGAGCTGTTCGGGCCACAATCGGTGCAATAGACGGTGGAGATGGTTCCGGCGCTCATTTCCATTACGGCGGTGGGGGTGAATTTGAACTGAGGCAAACTGCATGGTAAAAGGAAGAGCAGAATCAGTCTGGTTGTTGTTTTGCATATATGTTCTCCTTCGGTTTTAGGGATCATCACTCGCGTGATTTCCAAATTATATACCAGGTTCAGCTTTTCTCAAGTAAAATACAGTTTATGCATGCTTCACCACAAGTTTTGAATCAAATTGTCGAGTTAGCAAAGAACCACAAAGTAATTGCTATTGGAGAGATGCATGGAGTCAAAGAGAATCCAGAGGTTATTTACGAGATTTATACCGCCCTAAAAGACAAATACTCAGTTGTTCTTGGTTTCGAATACCTCCAATCGCTAATTGATGATTCAGACTCAGCAGATCAGGTGCTATACCAAGACGGTAGATTTTCACCTTTCCACAAAGATTTACTTGAGAAATTGAAACAGGATGATGTGAAGATGTTTGGATTTGACTTGACCAATGACCAACTTGAAACACAAAAGGCAGAAGCTATAGATTGGAGAGATAAAATCATGGCCGAAAATATCAACAAACAAATTGTTAAGTTAAGTCCAGATGAAAAAATTCTACTTATTACAGGTGATATGCACTACCAGACCAAGACACAATCTGTTGTGTACCCAGATAAAGATGGAGTAATGAAGCCATGCGAGTATTTGCCTATGGGAGCTCAGTTTAAAACTAACTCTATTTTGGCGATCCATCTGCGTTATTTATCGGGTCAATTCTACAACTTCAAGCTCAGGCAAATGCCAAAGATAGACGCAGATAAAAACAGATCGTTTAGAGATTCCGATGATTTAGTTGAAATAGACATTCGCGAAGCTACTCCAACAACCACTTTGTAGTACAGGTGAACTAAAAACTTCAATTTCGCCATAAAAACATCAGCTAGTTAGAAGAAAATTTAATTATCTGATATTTTTTTGAGACAGCATTTGTCCTAGCGGCCAAAGTGCAGGCTTTCGCCGACACAATATCAGTAATCAATATAGATTTCAGATTGTTTTGCGTTCTTGTATGAATAAATAATGTTTTCTCACTCGTAACTGTTAGGTTATTTAAACCGTGAAAGAAACTTAAAGTCCTTCTCACTAATATAATTACAATTACCCGCTTTCCTCACCCATTTTCCCTTCTTTTTGCAATTTAACAGAGAATGCTTGGTAAGT
>JADGBS010000017.1 GCA_015231325.1 Oligoflexia bacterium
TGTGGATTAGAAATAAACGCTGATGAAAATGCAGCTATAAATATCCAGTGGGTAGGAACTACCCGTAACGCCCTTGGAGGTTGCTCACTAGAGCGCCAGTGAAGAGGGAATCTCCTTCCTTCAGGAAGGGGAGGTTCAATAACTGCAAGCGCTTGCCCCCTGTCTCAGCGTGCATGCCAGAGGAGTAGAAAAAAATTCTATGTTGTTTTTTGACGCAAATTAGGACAAAACAGGTACTGGCACGTTCTTCATTCTTCATAAACGCAAAGGAGATGTCGTGAAATTTTTTTCAATTGCAGGGCCTGTAAACCCAAACGAACACTATTGTTTACCACTATCGACAAGACTTAATCAAAAAGAGCTGAGACTACTTATCGAACAAAAGAAATATTTTATTTTGCACGCCCCTCGGCAAACGGGCAAGACGTCAACAATACTTAACTGGGCCCAACAACTTAATGAAGAAGGAACATATATCGCTTTGTACATCAACATTGAGGGTGGACAAGCGGCCCGTGCACACTATAAAGACGCACTTCCAATCATTCTTCAAGAATTTGCTACGCGGGTGAAAGAACAATTGCCTCAGCAAACAGGTTTTTTTGAAATTTTTGAAGATCTAAAAAGAGAAGCTGTTCCGGCCGGAAGTTTATTAACAACGCTCCTCAGCCGCTGGTGCGCCCAGTTAGAGAAACCGCTTATTATTTTCATAGATGAAATAGATTGTCTTGTCGGTGATACCTTGATTTCGGTGTTGCGTCAGTTACGGTCCGGTTATGACAAGCGCTCAAAAAACTTTCCGCAATCCGTCTGCCTGATCGGCGTACGCGATGTACGGGACTATCGAATTTGGTCCGAAGTTGAACAAAAAACAATTCTTGGGGGCAGTGCTTTTAACATTAAGTCAGAATCTATTCGTATGGCCGATTTTACGTTCGAACAAGTTAAGCAGCTTTATTTGCAACACACTCAAGCAACCGGTCAAAAATTTGATAATGATGCTATCGATTATGCCTTTGAAATTACCCAAGGACAACCGTGGCTGACCAATGCATTGGCATACGAGGCCTGCTTTCGTGATGTTACCGATTACACTAGGCCAATTACCAAAGAGGTCTTGGAGAGAGCAAAGGAAAAACTCATCAAACGTCGTGATACCCACCTTGATGTTCTTATCGACCGACTCCAAGAACCGCGCGTGTACAATATCATCGATGCTATTCTTACCGGTAATATAAAAACATCTGCTGAGTTAAAACAAGACGATATTCTTTATGCCCGCGACCTTGGCCTGATTAAAATGAAAGGCCTTGAAATTGCCAATCCTATATATCAAGAGGTTATCCCGCGTGAGCTCACCTATGCCAAGCAAGAAGAGATGATTCAGGATGTGCGATGGTATCAGAACGATGATGGAACACTCAGTATGACCAAGCTGCTTGAAGCGTTTGTCGAATTTTATCGTGAAAACTCTGCCGATTGGCTCGCTGATTGCAAATACAAAGAATCTGGCCCACACCTCCTCATGATGGCCTTTTTACAACGAATCATTAACGGTGGTGGAAAGATACATCGTGAGTACGCCCTTGGTCGTAAGCGCCTTGATCTTCTCCTCGTATGGAAAAATCAAAAAATTGTTATTGAACTGAAAGTATACAAAGATGCAAAAACATTGCCTGATGGACTAATGCAAACTGCTGAGTATATGGACATGGGCGGAGCAAGCGAAGGACATTTGATTATCTTTGATAAACGAGATAAGAGTTGGGAAGAAAAGATCTATATCAAACAGGAACCAGTTGGGAACAAAATTATCACGGTTTGGGGCCTATAACATATAACAGACATAGAGGGTAGGAGTGCCAGTGCCCTAATTTATCATGGGCAAATTGGCGAAAATCCGGACATTAAAGTCTCAAATGTGATGGTGAGGAGCAGTGACGAGGATGATTGGTAGCTCTAATTTAGTGAAGCTGCTCTACTCGTTTCAATTCGTTATTCAATTTTTCCATTTGATACGGTTTCTGGAGGAATCCGGCCAAACCTAGGCCAACGAAACGGCCGGCCGTGGCCTCTGCACTATGACCGCTTGATAAAATTACTTTTATATCTGGGCGAATCTGTTTCAAAATCCTAAACGTCTCATAACCATCCATTTTCGGCATGGTTAGATCAAGAAGAACATATTTGATTTTGTCGGCATGAGAGCGAAATATTTTGATCGCTTCTTCACCATCCGAAGCTACCATCGTTTGATAACCTTGCATCTTCACCATCATACTACAGAGCTTGCGAACGGCATCATCATCATCCACAATCAAAATAGTTTCTTCTGCAGCTTTGGGTGCTATGGGTGCTATAGGAGGATGTAATGCAGATGACGTTCTTTCTTCTTGTAAGTAGATTGATGAAAATTTTTCCTTTAAAATAATTGCCTCCTTCATAACCGGGAAAAAAACGCGAATGGTTGTGCCCACACCGATCTGACTATCAATAGTGATAGCACCATAATGTCCTTTGATAATTCCTTGTAAGGCCGACATACCAAGGCCTCGACCTGCAAATTTAGTAGTAAAAAAAGGATCGAACAATTTTGTAAGGGTTTCTTCGTTCATACCTGAGCCAGTATCAGATACCTCTATATAAACGAAATCTCCAGCAGTAGGTAATTCTATAACACGACTTCGAGATAAAACAGCATCATCACAAAATTGTACTCCAGTTGTAAGAGTGACAGTTCCTGGCATATTACTATCTATGGACTCCGCCGCATTGGTAATAAGATTCATAATGATTTGTTGAATTTGCCCCATGTCTCCCATGATATGTGGAATGCTGGTAGATAGTTGGGTATTAAAAATAATAGATCCTGGAATTGAGGCACGAAAAATTTCGATATTTTCACTTACTAATTTGTTGATATCCAATTCCATAATATGGAATTTTCCCAGACCTGCGTAGGCCAACAGTTGCTTGGTCAAATCTGCGGCCCGTTTTGTGGCCATAAAAGCATTTTCTATACAAGAGTGAGAGAAAGATGTTGAGGGAATATCATCTTTGGCCAACTCGAGATTACCAAAGATGGCCATCAGTAGATTATTGAAGTCATGAGCAATCCCTCCAGCTAGCACTCCTATGCTTTCAAGCTTCTGAGCATGCAGTAGACGTCGCTCTAACTCAATACGCTCATTCACTATACGTTTGTATTCAGTGATATCTCTATGGACAGCAATAAGAACTCGGCCATACTTAGAATGATCGAAAATAGAAATATTGGCATGACACCAAAAAGTAGTTCCATCTTTTCTGATACCCTTATAGTCCCCTTGCCAAAAACCATTTTTATCGACGTTATCTATAATTTCTTTTGCGATTCTTTTTGCGGTCGTTTCTGGATTTATTCCAGATATATCAGCATCAGCAATCATAGTTGAAAAATGTCGTTCAGTATGTTCCCTCTGTTCAGTATGTTCCCTCTGTTCAGCACCACCAAACATTTTTTCAAATATCGAATTTGAATGGACAATGACTCCATCCTTCGCCCGGATCAGAGATACTGCCTCTCCGGTATTTGTCATTATATCAAGTTCTTCCTTGGTCTTTTTATATTCAGTTATATCTTGAAAAACCACAACTCCCGCAACAATATGACCATCACTATTCTTAACTGGAGCGGCATTTGCCAGAACGATCCTATCACCGACGTTTACCCCACCCCCTATAATAAATTCTTTACTGCACGTTTCACCATACTTTATGGCCCTGGAGAGAGGAACATCATCCTCCATCATCGGAGTGCCATCGAGGTTTGAAAGTCGCCAACTGCTTACATATTTATCAATCCCCACACACTTTACGAGATGTTCATGACTATCTCCACCTATATCAATTCCTGCATTGTTTACGTATCGTAGTAAACCGGTGCCAGCATCAGCAATGGCCACACCAGCAGGACTTTGATTCATAGCAATCATTAAAACATTCTCCGTCTCTTTCAACTTATCCTCAGCTCTCTTTCTATCAGAGACATCACTGATGGCCATTTGACATATAGGCGTATCATCATGATCTCTAGTTATCGTAATCTGTAGATGGACCCAAAATAAGGTGCCATCCTTTTTTTGCATTCGCAATTCAAAGGACTGTGGCATGCCTGTTTTAAAAAGTTCTTTTCTGTGCAAGTAGTAGGTATCTTGATCCTCTTTTGATACTAAAGAGAAGATTGGCCGTTTAATCAACTCACTACGAGGAATACCCAGCTGGTTGGCGATTGTAAGATTGCTTTCTAAGATAATACCTTGTTCGCTGATGGATAGATGGCCAACTGGAGACAGATTATAGAGGTTAAAGTAGCGTTCCCGCAGCTCATCCAGTTCTAATTGTACTCGTCGCAATTCCTCGTTTTGCATCTCTAGTTCAATTTGATGAACACGCAGATCGTGAATTGTCTGAAGTACTTTTTCTGGTGTTAACGATTCTATGTTTTCCGGCATCTGAGCGAACGTTGCTTGGGCCACTTCTTCTGCTTTTCGGCGAAGGACCTCTGCTGCTGAAGCATCTGAGCGCAGTTCTTCGTTACTCATTGGTTTTTCCTTTTTTTGCGGTACTGCTGGCAGCGGCGGTAACATCCATAATAGTGCCTACTACCCGAATCACTTTTCCATTTTCCATTATCGCCTGGCCGACAGTACGAATACACAGCTGCCGCCCCTTAGCTGTAGTCAATTGGCATTCCAAATCATAAGATTTTCCTTCCTCGGTGCACATCCGAAAGGCGGTTTCTATCACCAGACGATCTTTTGCGCTATAACATTCGATACTGCGAGCGATGTTCTCCTCTGATGTTCTGACCCCACGCTCGTCAGGAGGAGTAAGGTCATAGATATGATAAGTCTCTTCCGTCCAAAACATGGCCTGCTTTTGGACGTCCCACTCCCAACCACTGGTGTTAGTTAAAAGTTGTGTGGCACCAAGAATTTCTTCACTTCGCTTTAGCGCTTCCTCTACCAGCTTATGCTTAGTGATGTCTCTCCAGACTGAATATAGAATGGTCTTGCTTTGTTCCTTTACAACAGACATCGTTATTTCAACAGGGAATGCTTCTCCATTGGCCCGGAGGTGTGTCCATTCAAAGCGAAAGTTTCCTTTTTGCAAAGTCAGGTCAATCATTTCCTTGACCTTTTCGCTGGAAAGACGACCATCAGGTTGTCGTTCTGGAGATAAATTAACAGCATTTGTTGCCAATAGTTGATCTTTAGATTTCATCCCTAACATGTCCAAAGTTGCCTGATTGCAATCAATAAAGCGCGAATCACGAATACCTTTTTCCTCTGAGAGTTCGCCTATAATGTGGGCGTCGGGAGAGTTAGCATAGAGCGCGCTACAATTCGTCTCGCTCTTCATTAACATACTATTTATTTGCTTCAACGATGTAATATCCACAAAGGTGAGTACTGCGCCTTCAATTACGTTATCAAGCGTGCGATAAGGCTGGATACGCATCATATAGAAGATGCCGGCCTGTGCCTGTACTTCCATTTCTTTAGTAGATAGCGTGTCCAACACTTCCTGAATTTTCATCATTAAATCAGCGCAACCAATCAGATTGGAAACAATGTGGCCTACAGGTCGACCCACATCAGCTTGGATAAGGTTTATGATACGAGTAGCGGCCGGGGTAAAACGCAGAAGTCGTAATTGATGATCCACAAAGATAGTAGCAACGTTGGTTCCGGCCAGAAGATTGTTCATATCATTGTTGGACCTAGACAAATCCGCTACCTTGTTTTGTAATTCAGCGTTTACGGTGGCCAATTCCTCGTTTACCGATTGTAGTTCTTCCTTGGAAGTTTCTAGCTCCTCATTTGTGGATTGCAACTCTTCATTTACCGACTGCATTTCCTCATTAGAAGATCTAAGTTCTTCATTGGAAGTCTCTAGCTCTTCCCTGGTTGACTGAAGATATTCATCTTTTACTCGCAGTTCCTGTTTAAGGAAATCGATGCGTTTGTCGAAGTTTGAAGAGTGATTATTTTCTTCTGCTAATGAACTACTAGAGAGGAGGTTGTCCATACACGGAGCTTCCTCTAGGATAATTACATAAAGAAACAGATCAGTCGTTGTGGTATCATTGGTTTCCATCGGGCGAACAGTTAGGTTAATTGTGATAAAATGGTCATTGTTTTTTACAGAGAGACCGAAATAGCGTACGACCTTTTTGCCTGCGACCGCTTGGTGTAAAGCACTAGTAATTTCTTCTTTCAACCCTTCTCTGGCCATCTTTAAAATGTTGTTGATGCCAATATCTCCTTGGGATAGCTCCAAGAACATTCCGCTACGTCCATGAAGGTAAGAAATATCACCTTGAGCGTTTACCAGTACGGCGACATTTCCCATCGCCTCTTGCATGAGTGCCCGTTCGGTAATCTCGCGTAGAGATGTTTTTACTAAGGAAGATTTCTTTGCAACTACTGGTGAGGTGATAGTCGTTTGCGACGCAATTGTGGGAATATAGTCGTTTATCTCTATCCGATGAACGACGTTAACATTTTCTTTGCGCTTATAAATCTTATATTTGCGATCTAGATTGCCAAAAAGGTAATCGAATTCGCCAATCGTTTCAGAAGTTCCTAAAAAAAGTATGCCGTTTGGTTTTAACGCATAGTGAAATATTGAAATGAGTTTTTTTTGTAAATTACTATTCATGTAGATCATGAGGTTACGACAACTAATGACATCTATTTTGGAGAATGGGGGGTCTTTAATCACATTTTGTTCGGAGAAGATCAGCATGTCGCGAATCCCCTTGCGGACACGATAGGTATTCCCTTCACAAACATCAAAGAATCGTGTCAATCTCTCCGGCGAAAGATCAGCGGTAATACTGACAGGATAGATGCCAGTACGGGCCACAGCGACAGATTGATCGTCAATATCGGTGGCAAAAATCTGTATTGTGAGGTTCTGCTTCATTAACTCTTGGTACTCAGCAATCAAGATGGCGAAGGAATATGCTTCCTCGCCAGTAGAACATCCCGGACACCAGATACGAATCGAATCATTTGCTAACTTTTGGGCAAATATTTTTGGAATAACTTGTTCTTCAAGCACCTTAAATGCATCCGGATCGCGAAAGAAGTTAGTCACACCAATCAGCAGGTCCCGAAAGAGTGCTTTAGCTTCATTCGGTGTTTGTTGCAAATACAGAACATATTCATTAATTGTTCTGATATTGTGTACGGCCATGCGCCGTTCGATGCGCCGACTGATAGTGCTCGGTTTATATTGAGAGAAATCATTGAGAGTATGCATGCGTAGTAAAGTAAATATTTTCTGCATAGCGATCTCAGTGATCGCTGTTGGTGTTGGCGTTGGTGTTGGTGTTGTTGGTGTGGTGCGAAGTTTGCTTTTATTAGCAAAAGCTCGTGATGCATAAGCAATAAGCTGAGTCGGCATCTCGGCAGGAGTTAGTTCATAATCTACAAGACCAGTGCTGATAGCATTCCTCGGCATACCATCGTATTCCGTGGATTCAGGGGTCTGTACCATTACCATACCACCTTCACCCTTAATAGCCCGTACGCCTAATGTGCCGTCACTACCAGTGCCAGAAAGGATAATACAGATGGCCCGTTCGTATTGGTCTTGCGCAAGTGAGCGAAAGAAAAAGTCAATTGGCAAACGCTGGCCTCTTGGTGCTGTAGGTCTTAATAATTGAAGGACACCATTCAGAAGGGTCATATCACAATTAGGAGGAATGATATAGATACAGTTAGAACGCACCTTCATTCCATCCTCAACTTCAAAGACCTGCATGCGAGTGTAACGTCCGAGTATCTCGGTTAAGACGCTCTTATAGGTGGGGTCTAAGTGTTGTACTAAAATAAAGGCCATTCCTGGGTCAACATCTGCGGGCATGCCGGAAAAAAAGGCCTCGAACGCTGCCAAACCACCGGCAGAAGCGCCGATACCAACGATTGGGAAGCAGTCGTCTTTCCCAGATTTTGTTCCAGGTTCTTGCTTTTCTACTTTTACCACACTCTCTTCCTGCGCCTCTATCTCTGGCACATTTGCTACTATTTCAGTGCTCTCATGTACTTCACTTACATTGGTAATGTTTGGTGTTTTTTTTTGATTTTTATTTGTGTTTTTATTTTCTGTCATGATAGTTTCCTCATGTTAATTCATGTTAATTCATGTTACTTCATGTTACTTCATGTTACTTCATGTTACTTCGATCCGTATTTCGGTTTCTGCATTTTAATTTTAGATGTTATCTGGCGTGGTTAATGGATTGTTAACTGTTTAAATACATCTAATACTTCTTGCATATTGAATGGCTTTTGGAGGCAAATAGTAGCATTTTTCCTTAATAATTCATTTTGATCAACAGAAAGATCCCCGGAATTGCATCCAGTTATTAATATGAATTTAGACTGGGGAGCAAGGTTTTCGTTTTTAACTTTTTCCATCAAGCGGTCCCCATTCATTTTTGGCATTTTCATATCGGTTATTATAAAATCAAAGGTTTCTTCTTTAATCCTAGCATAGGCCTCTAATCCATCCTGGGCCTCAAACACTTGCAGCCCAATTAAGGATAGAATCATTTCTAATAAATGCCTTATCGATATTTCGTCGTCAACAATAAGTACTTTTCCTGTAAGTACAAGTTGCCCCGTTTTTTGATAAGTTTCTTTGTTAGTTATTGCCAATAAATTATTGTTGGATAATACGGGTAGAGCAATTTTAAAACAGGAACCATCTCCTAAAGAACTTTCAACACTAATTGTGCCACCAAAAGAATTAATAATAGAATGACATATTGAAAGACCTAGTCCGGTTCCACTTCCTGGATCTTTAGTCGTAAAGAACGGATCAAATATCTTGGGTAGGATTTCTTTGGGAATACCTTGCCCGTTATCTTTAATCTCAATCAATAAACTTTCATCCTTATTCGTTGTTATGATTTTTATACATCCTTGCGTGCTGCCTATTAAGGCATCTTTGGCATTGGATAGAATATTCATGAGCACTTGCTGGATTTTTTCATTCTCTGCTTTGATAAAAAAATTGTTGGCCAATAGACAAGTTTCTAAGGTTATATGTGTTGTTGCATAAATTCTAGAAACACAATTCACCGTTTCCTCTATCGTTTTATGTGCATCGATATTTTCCAAACAATTTGCATCCTGTCGAGAAAAAACTTTTAGATTATTTACAATATTAGATATTCTTTTTGTTGCACCAAGAATTTGTTTTCTTATCTGGGCAGCATCTTTATGACAAACATTTTCACATAAAACTTCAAGTATTCCCAGGTTGCCCATAATAATTGTTAATGGATTATTAATTTCGTGGGCCACTCCAGCTACCATAGTACCCATGGCCGCGAGTTTGGAAGAGTGGAGTAGCTGTGATTGCATCTGTTTTTTTTCCTCTTCCATTTTCTTGCGAAAAAAAGCAATGCCAATGCTGCTACCTACACCCTCAAAAAATTCTATCATCTCTAGCGTAAATTGATTTGTTCGAGAGTCATTAAGCTGCAACAAACCAATGACTGTTTGTTCAGCTCAAAGTTGAATTAAAGCAACTGATTCATATCCTTCGCCATTACATCTATTACGTGTTCTAGTTTGTCGTTCGGCATCCGTTGTCGAGGCCAACAGTTTTGTAGTGCAATTACTCCAAAAACTGCCACCGCTGGTAAAAAAGGGATATCTTGTATCGGTTCTGCCACAAATGACATTTCCACACATACACTCTAGTATCGGATTTCCTTGTTTGTCGCGTAAAATATTTCCCGCATCGTCTCGACTGCAGAGATTGTTTTCCATTTTTACAAAATATTCAGGAAATCCCTTGGTCTCATAATATGGAAAGTCCTCTCCTTTGCACAGACGAATCCCTATGGCCTCGAGACCCGTTTCTTGCTTGATTACCGTTAGGATACTTTTGATTGCATCGTTCAACACCAAAGGCCCATTCAGAATCTTCATAAGAGCAATTAAAATTCTTTGCCTGTACTCCATTTCTTTTAGCTTGCAGTTTGATATTTCTATTTGCTTACGTAAGCTTTGCGACTTCATATTTACTTACCTCGTAACCAGCTCGCCAGTGCTTTCGCGCCAGCGACAAACTAAGATATTTTACCACCTTATCATACTAGGATAAGTAAAATATAGTTAAGTAATGTTCATAATGAGGCCTTTAGGCAGGTGAGGATGTCAAAAACTATTATTTGGTTGCTTGAAAATCGCTCTCACAGTGTTTTTTAATACTTCAATGAGAGTACTTTTATGATAGGGTTTATTGATCGAATAGTTAAAATCATACTTTTGAGGTTGGGCCATTACTGAGTTGTTGGAATAACCACTTGAAGCGATTGCTACAAAATTGGAAGCGATACTCCTCAGCTCTTTAATTATTTCAACGCCTCCTTTTTTTCCAGGAATAGTTAAATCACAGATCACAATTTGAAAAGGAGTTCCATCGTCATAGGCCTTACGAAACAATTTCGCGCCTTCTTCACCATTCAAGGCACTGGTGAAATTTGCCTCAAATTCTTTAAAATAATTCTCCGCTAATTTACATAAACCTTCTTCATCATCGATAAATAGAACCGTGTAGGGGTAAAAAAATTCTTTTTCTTTTTCTTTCTTTTTTTCTTTTTCTGCTTGCAATACATCTATCATTGTTTCTGATGATGAAATCGCTGGCAAATACAGATAAAAAGTTGTGCCTTTCCCTAGCTGCGATTTTACCTCAACAATTCCTTGATGTTTTTTTATAATAGAGTAAACGATTGAGAGACCAAGTCCACTGCCACCTAGTTTGTTGCTAAAAAAGGGTTCAAAAATTCGTGGCAGATGTTCTCTTGAAATTCCATGCCCCTGATCCTCAATACTAATACAAATATAAGATGCTGGACTTAGACCTACCGGAATGAGGTGAGAGGTCGCTGGAATATTTTTGGCAGAAATTTTAATCTGTCCTCCCATGGGCATACTTTGTTTGGCATTTATAATCAAATTGTCGATAACCTGATGAATTTGATTTTCATCGATATTGACCCACCATAAGTCCTCAGCTATATCAACATTAGCAATTATATCGGAACCAGCAAGTGCAAATTGTATAGAATTTTTAATCAAAGGCAGTATTGATTGTTGCTTAAGAATTGGTGATCCCCCCTTAGAAAAAGTTAAGAGTTGTTGTGATAGGGCCTTTGCTCGATCAAACATTTCACCGGCCATCCCTAAATATGATGCAATATCAGTAAATTCTCCCCTCTCACAAAGATTTTTTGCTAATTCCATATATCCAAAAATACCACTTAAAAGATTATTAAAATCATGAGCGATACCTCCTGCTAATAGACCCAAAGATTCAATTTTTTGTTCTTGTATTAGTTTTTTTTCTGTTACATCCATCGCCATACTTAAAATTACTCGTCTACCATCTGCAAGTTTTCCTATTGATGCCGACATAAAATCCCAAATACGCTTTTCACCACTTTTAGTGGTGATTTGATATTCACCCTCTTTAACTTTCTTATACAAGTCTAGATCATAAAGCCGACGAACATCTTTCTGAATCATCAACTTATTGGATGACCCATAGGCCCGCTCTATCCAATCGCTAATAGTAGAAATCTCTCCCCATGTATAACCAGTGATTTCTAACCACACATCACTGATCATCACTACCTTTCCATCTTCAGCGTGAATCATCAAAGGGAAAGGAGAGTTAGTAATGGCCATTCTCAGTCTTGTTTCGCTATTTCGCAATTGTTCTTCAATTTGTTTGCGTTCATTAATATCCATAACTATTCCGGACAATTGATATACCTCTCCAGAACTATTCAATTGAGGATATCCGCTAACCCAAATCCAGCGTTCTTCAGTATCTTTATAACGACAAATACGGCATTCGAAACTAAACTTACTCTTGCTTTTTATTGCTTGCTGAAATTCTTCCTCGACCATCGCTCGATCTTTTAGTATTACGTGTTCAAGGAAGAGCGAGAAGCTCCAGTTCGACAAAATGTCTTCATAACCAAAGATGTGAGCATGTTCAATAGAGCGAATAGCAGTGTATTTCTTTATATCAAAACTCCAAGCACCAATATGGCTTTGTTCTAAAGTTAAACGTAGTTGTTCCTCGGTCTCACGCAAAAGCTCCTCTGATCTTTTCCTTTCGGTAATATCGTTGAAAGTGACAATTAGATTGTCGGAGATAAAAGCAGCGTATAGTTCGCAAATACGAAAAGCGCCATCGTGGCAGGAAACTCTGTACTCTCCGGTATTGATGGCCTTGCCTGATTCACGGGCCATCTCCAACATAGGTTTCCATCGAGCAATCACCTCGTTCCGATAATCGGGATCGGGATAGGCCAGCTGATACCATTCTGCTGCGGTAGGTGCGGTATGTCCAAAGATGGAAAGAGCACTGCGACTCCAAAAATTAATTTTATCATCTTGTAAATCTACGATCGCAATAGGGAATGGTGTAGCATTGAGGACTGCACGCAATTTTTCCTCGCTTTTACGAAGTGCATCTTCTGCACTCTTACGCTGACTGATTTCTTCAATCATGCACAGGAATCGTTTTTTACAGGGATTCTGGTCTTTAAAATGAGAAACAGTCGTATTTGTCCAAGCAATCGAACCGTCAGGAAGGAGATAGCGTTTATTCATTTGAAATGTTGAAATCTCCCCAGTATTCAACATCTCTATTTGATTAAGTAATTGCGGTAGATCTTCCGGGTGGAGTATTTTCATCCAATTAGAATTCTTCAGTTCTTCTAGCGATCGTCCGCAAATATTTGCGAAACTTTGATTAACTTCATCAATGTAAATATTGTTCGAAGATAAATATATGAGCGCAATCCCAAACGGAGACAACTCAAATATGCTTTGAAAACGAATCTCATTTAATCGTAGTTCTGTCAGATCTCTAAATACCATCACAACCCCCAGCATTTTTCCTGCACTATTTTTTATGGGGGCCGCTGAATCTGCTATGGGGTAAGCTTTTCCATCCTTAGAAATTAGTTCTGTATGATTGGCCATTCCTACTACAGTTCCTTCTGCTATTACCCTCTCAACTGGATTTTTTGCTTTTTCCTTTGTTTCTTCATTCACAATATTAAATACTTCAAGCATCTCTTTCCCTAGAGACTCTTCTTTTGTGTATCCAGTAAGTCTTTCTGTAACTGGATTAATAAATTGTATTTTGCAATTCATATCTACGGCAATTACTCCATCGCCTATTCCGGCCAAAGTTACCTCCAGCCATTCTTTTTGTTTTATAATTTCGTCATTGATGGCCTTAATTTTTTTCGCCATTAGAATCATAAAATATGCAATAACTGAGCTTAAACATAAAATAATAATCAAAAATATCATTAACAAATTTTTATAAAAAAAGATTTCTCCTTCAGAAATCTCATGAAATTCATATGCCTTTTTATCAGCAAATTCCAAAATTTTACTCATGTTATTAGAAATTTCATTTCTTTTGCCTAATAACAAATTTAAATCTTTGCTCTCAATAACTGTATTCGCTTTTAACAAAACATCTCGGATAGTTTTCCAATTTGCTAAAGATTTATTGATATTTTCAAAAAGCTCTTGTTTACACAAAAGTAATTCTTCAGCTTTTTTTAAATCTTTAAATGCTTCGGTCTCAAATTTATTAATTTCTTTTTGATAACTATTTATTTCTCTCTGATTGTGTGAACCCGTGGCCACCGCCTGTAAAAGTGTGTGTTGGATTGCGGTGATATGTTGTTCTGCAAACGCCAGACTTTGGGTAACAGAAAAAGGATATTTGTATAGTTGTTTAGAGATTATCAATATTTTTGATAAGGAAAAATAGGTCAAGATGAGAGACAATAAGATAAATCCTATTACGATAATAAAAGAGTTTATTAAATAAAAGTTAAACTTTATTTTTTTTAACATTTTTTCTTCCTTTTTTTACATTACAACGAGAGCGAGAGCGTTCAAGTAGACAAAAAAGAGCAACACCATAGCACTATCTATGTTTGAAAAGCAATAGACAGAACAATTTGACAGTATAATAGTGTAGGAAAGGCAAAAATCTTAAAAGAGAAAGATGTTTAATTAAATTCTGGAATTTTCTGATTAGATTATAGTTAGTATTGAGCAAACTATAAAACAATTGACTTTATATCTACTTTATTTTAACACATAATCGAACCTTTAAAACAGAATCGAATCATAGTTAAATAATTAAATTTCACGAAATAACGACAAGGAGTTTTATCATGGTTAAAAATTTGTTGTTTTTTTCTCTTTTAATATATTCTTGTTCCTACGCCGATGTCGAGAGTAATGATTTCGATAAGTATAGTTTGCCGACGGTTGCTAGTGTGAATATTGAAAAATATATGGGAACTTGGTATGAAATTGCAAAATATCCCAATTGGTTTGAAAAAGGGTGTGGAGCTACTCAGGCCAATTATAAACTTTTGAATAATGGATACGTTTCTGTAATTAATCGTTGTCGTGAGCTAACAAATGTGAAAAAAATTAAAGAAGCAATCGGCACTGCTTATGTTGCTGATCAAGCAACTAATGCCAAATTGAAAGTCAGTTTTGTTCCATTTTTTCAAAGATGGGGCTTTTTTGCCGGTGACTATTGGATTTTGGCGCTAGATCCAGAATATCAATATGCTCTTGTTGGTACTCCAGATAGAAAATATCTTTGGATTTTATCTAGAAGTCCAACTTTAGATGAGGCGATTATTAAGCAACTAAAAGAAATTGCGGAAAAAGATGGCTTTGATTTGTCTAAATTGGTAGTCACTGAGGTATGGACTGATTAATGAATTGTCTCTACATTAATTGAATTTTATGTTCGCCTGGCCAATAGAAATATGGTACTTAACACTTTTTCCTTCTTTTTCAAATTAAATACCACATAGACTAGGTTAAAAGAAATATATCGAAAAATGTTTAATTATGGCCATTTTTTTCAACCCTAAATCAGCATCATGGTATTGCCAGCAGTGATAACGTTTTTTATAATTATCGTTCTTTATCGTGGTTGGTAACTTGAGATGATTAAGTTGATCGTGATAATTATTGGAGATAATTTTAATGTTAATGGATATCTGTTTATGTCCGGATGTGCGTTTACGACAAGAGATATTTGGTGGTTTGGTTTTTAATAAAAGGACAGGAACCACTGTGGAGGTAGATCATCGGGCATTTCAGTTTTTGACGATGCTTTCAGATTTAGATGCTTCTCCAATAGCTCCCACTGCAAATAGTTATATTTACGCTTACAATACAAATCAAGAGAATAAACTACTGAAATTTATTCAAGAACTTTTCGATCTCAAAATTATCTGTACAAAACCAGGTACAGACCTCAGATCGCTCAAATTAGATGCAATCAAAAAAATCTCTCCCCATCACAACAACAAAGTAATAACGTACAGGTCCAGTACCTTCCCGTTTCATCAATTATTATCTGCACCAGAATCAGTTCATTATGCTATCACTTATAGATGCAATCACAAATGTCCCGACTGCTATGCCAAGAGAATAATGGCAGATAGAAGTAATTACGTAGGGGGTGGAGAAAACAGCTGCAAATTTATTACGAACGAGCTGGATACTAATGGCGCTATGGCAATCATCGATAAAATTGTTGCGATGGGAGTTTTTCAATTGGCCATTGGCGGTGGAAGTCCATTTATCAGAACTGATTTAGAAAAGATAATCCCACATGCTAGTAGACAAGGACTGGTGGTTCATCTTACCACCGAGCTTGGGAACGATGAATTGATGTGCTTACCTTTAATTGTTCCCTATTTAAGCTGTCTGCAAATTGGTATTAACTCAGCAACCATTAATAGTGAGTTGTCGCACAAATCAACTCCTCAGAAAGATTTTATTGAACAGCTTTTTATTGAAGAGAAAAAGTGGTTTTCAACTCAATCACATCCATCTCTCTTATCATCCTCGTCTTCGTTATTGATTGGTGCAAATCTCATGCTTAATCGAACTATGTTAGAAGGATCCACTTTGGAAAATTCAATAGAATTTTTGATGAAGCTGGGTTTTAAACAGATTACACTTCTACGTTACAAACCACCTTACTCGGTGGAACGATGGCAGAGTGAGAATCCCCGACCTTACCAATTTCTAAATCTCGAGGGGCGAATTGCCGGCATCAAGCAGCTCAATTCAGAGCTCAACCTTCGCATTGACTGCGGACTTTCATTTTTGGAACAAGATCTTACTCCAGAACAAGCGCGATTTGCCGGTTTTTTTGGTTGTGTTGCAGGAGGGAGAACGATGGCGGTCGCACCTGATGGATCTATCTATCCATGTTCCCAGTTAGTATCGAAAAAATTTTGCGCAGGTAATTTGCTTAAAGATCATCTAGATTCTCTTTGGAAAGATTCAACAGTTTTCAAAACTTTTAGAAATTTACGCAACAAAAGAAATTTTCGAGAAAATGCCTGCGGCACTTGTTTGGCCAAAGAATGGTGCTCAGGATGCAGAGTTTTTGCCCATGAGGTTTACGATAACGATCCAGGGTGCCCTAAAGGGGAAAGGTAAAGGGGAAAGGTACCTGTTGACTTTTACAACTCGACATTTGTTTCAAAAAAGAGTCTACTGGTACCTATTTTACACAACTCGACATTTGTTTCAAAAAAGTCTACTGGTACCTAAAACCTAAAAAACTGGTACCTAAAAAAATTGAAATTGCCTAAAATTGGGACAAAGCAAAGGGGGATTTGGTATAATCAACTTTTGGAAAACTTGCTGTGAGGAAATATTGAAAAATTTGCAGGTGGTTTAGAGTAAGTGATGATGCAAATAGCGAGCGTGCCAAGTCCCTAAATCAACGTCGGTAGTTGTTTCAAAAATTGCTCTACAGGAATGACTTCAATGTTTTGGTGATGAAAGTGCCGATCTCCTCCGTATACAAAAAATAGCTTCGCCGTGGGATAATCACTTGCGAATAGTTCCAATCCAGCAAGGTCGCTGGCCCTGAATTTATGCGTCAGTTTTGTCTCTATTGCGTACAGACCGCGACGACCGTATAGGACGAAGTCAACTTCCTGATGTTGTTTGGTATGCCAGTAGGAAATTTGGTAATCCAAATCAAGATAGTTATTAGTCGCCATCAACTCTTGCAGAATTAACGTTTCGAATGCTGCACCATTTATTTCTGACTCACTATCGAGCGGTCCCTTGGGACGAAGAACCTGATAAACTCCCACATCAAAAAAATAAAATTTTTGATGTTTGATCATTTCACGCTTGGCCTTTTTGGTAAACACCGGTAATTCGTAAGAGATCAGTAGATCCCTGGTTATATCGAAGTAATTACTCACAGTTCTTCTCTCAATTCCACACTCAGCGGCAATGGTAGAAATATTTAGTGGAGATGCTTGGGAGAAAGAAGCGGCGGAGAGGAATCGAGAAAACTCTACGACATTTCTACTAAGTCCCTCTAATTTTACTTCCAGATCTACATAAGTTTGAACGTAGGATTTTAAATAGCTAGTGGGTTTATCGTTTGCACCTCCGCTCTGGTCGCAATCCCATACCGAAGGTAGCAGTCCGTACTTTAATGCTCGTGGGAGTGAAAAGTCTTCTCCTAACTCGGAGGTGGTTAGAGGATAGAAATTTTTTACCAACGCTCTTCCGGCCAGTAGATTTACTCCCGCCCGTCGAAATTTACGAGCGCTAGATCCAGTAAGGATAAATTGTAAACCTTTTTTGGATTCGATCAGACGATGCACTTCATTTAGTATCTGAGGTAATTTTTGAACTTCGTCGATTACAACTGGTCCATGATAATTTTTAGCGAGTCTTTTTTCTAAATTTAAAGATGACCCTTGTAAATCGAAAATCACCTCGGAATCGAGCAAATCAAAATAAGGAGCTTTGGGGAACTGAAATTTTAACCAAGAAGTTTTTCCGGTTCCGCGAGGGCCGAAAATAAAAAAACTACTGTGCTTTTCTGCTCTGAAATTTCTGTCATACATATTTCCATTTTTTCGTGATTTTTGGAAATAGACAAGAAAAATAGAAAAAGGGAAAAAGGAAGGGAAAAAGGTACCAACACACTTTTGTTAAATTAATCTGGTGATATATTAACTTTGTTATTCGTGTTGTACTATTTTTATATGCTTTAGTTCTTAGTTAGCATCAAGTTGACATTATTTTGCGGCGTGGACTTTGTCTTTGCCTGAGTTATTATCTCTTGATTACAAAGTAATAATAAAGATGTAATGTGTCGACATTAAGTATTTGTTTATTTATACAAATGCTTGTCGATGATAGCATGAGACTGGTGTTATAGATTTCCATATGACTGTTATTATTATGAGAGTTTTAAATTTTTATGAAAATATGTTTGCCTAGGAAGGGGAAAGGGAAGGGGAAAGGTACCTGTTGACTTTTACAACTCGACATTTGTTTCAAAAAAGTCTACTGGTACCTACCTAGTAGTACCTACCTAGTACCTACCTAAAACCCTCTGGTACCTAAAACCCTGGTACCTAAAACCCCTAAAACCGCCTAAAACCGTATAAAACCGTAAAACTCCCCTAAAACTCCTCGATCTCAGTCAAAAAAAGAAAACTGGGGATATCAACGTAGGAAAGGGGTCACATATGCTTAAGTCAGCAGCATTCGTACCAGTAGACATATTGAATTACACAGAAGCGCAAAGTCTGTTGGTACCTAATCCACCCCTAATCCACCTAATCCATGCCTAATCCATGGTTAAGAAAAAATGGTCTAGGCAATGGGGTCGGTCGATGGCATCCACTTAGAATGCTTAGGGGCCGTGTCGCACTTATTTTTTTAGTACATAGACAGCAAAAGCTGCACCAGTCTCACAGCTTGCGTCAACATAGGCCTTCTTGAAATTGTCATGCTCGGTAACGCTTCTGTCGCTGATGTGTTCCCAGAGTTTGGTATCAGAGTTGAAACCCACCTCTGTATAGTGTCCGCCGTTGGCATCAGCGCCAGAATGACACCCCAGTGACTCTAATTGATACACTGGTTTAGGATCGATGGTGTCTTCACTAACGTCGGTAAGATCTAATTCTTCATCTATTTCGACGGGGTTAAGTACTTTCGTAGCTTTCCCAGTGACACTATCGAACCTATTGCGATTGATAATAACGGTTATTACCTCTGGTGATTGTGTTAACCTCGTCATCCTGTTAACGTCCATTATCTCTGGTTTGTCCGGCAATTTGTAGCCAATGATTTGCTCGTTATCCATTCCATTTTTGAGTAGTGCATGTAACGATCGAGTTGTAGCTGTGGACGAAGTTGCATCTATACGCAGAGAGTCTTTATCTTCTTGTGAACGAACTAATTTTCCTTTATTGTTCCAACATGTTTTCTTTAACTGTATATAATTATCAAACTTAATAATATCTAGCATTTTTTCAAGAACTTCCCCAGAATCTCCTTGTTGTCCTATGGGTTCGATCAACTTAATACTCGCAAGAGCGTTGAAAAGATTGCGCGCTTCATCCTCGCTCGCCGTTTCCCCATGCAAAATCCGTTCAGCGACAATTCTTCCGCTCTTTTTGAAAGCTTTAGTTTTTTCGTCGTCTGCAGCATCGTCTTTAAACAATAACTCTCTGAACGTGTCATTCCCCACGATTTGTTGGAAGGCGGTGTTAAAGTAGCAGGTGTTTCCAATGTTGGAAATTCCCCCACGTTTTCCTCGCTGTACATTTTTTTGTACATTTTTGGGGGTGGCAATTTCGTCGTGTTGGGGGGTAGTTTCTTTGCTCTTTGAACACGAAACAAAAAACACTAAAGGTAAAAATAAAATCCATAGCAGAACTGTCGATTTTGTTATGCTCATCATGCTCATTGTTGATCCTAGTATTTATGGTAAATATTATTAAGACATGCTCATCTTCTTTACATGCATAAGTACATATTACATCGATTCTACTGTCATCTTCCTTTAAAACAAAATACAATTACAGTCCTTATTGTGTCGAGGTTGTGTCGAGTTGCAAATAATTAATAAATTTAATAATATTTAAGTGGCAACAATAGTGAGCGTTTGAATGAAAAAGAAATGTAGCAAACACAAAAAATTTAGAGAAGATTGCTCCGAATGTCTCAAGTATTATTGGCAAAAACCAAGGATACGGGCCCCGATAAAACCGACAAAAATTATTAATAAAAGTATTTACTCCAGAAAGAAAAAAATCAGGTTGGAAACAACTGACTGATCCAATGCTTTATTCCAAAACGTGCGCAAAAATTACGTATATTGACGGAAATTTTTTTTGTAGTACCGTTAATTTGTATTAATAAAATTGTTACGCATTGAGTTCGTAGTGCAATTCGTAGTTCAACCAAATAATTTTGGGAACGATAGTGTACAAAGGAGAGATGACAGTGTGTAAATGGGGATTACTTTTTTTCTGCGTTTTTTCTATGTCGATAATATCAAAAGATGGTTTCGGATGGTTGGGTAAAAGTGAAATATTGGATACCGCGAGGGACCTTGGAACGTGTACAAAAGAGTTAGGAGAATCGAACGGCGGTAAATATGATGCCTGCAATCGAGTATGGAAAACGGTTGGGTGTATTGGAGTTTTCCCTGCAAATGAATATAAAAATAAAGTATCTATTGTTCAATTTGAAATTGTTGTCCATGCGTTACAGTATATTGCTGGTGGAAAATATGATGAAACAGGCGCTACGCTCAAAGAGTTTCGTATCGACTCTATTAATGCATTGACCGATCCACACTGTAACTTTTTATTGAAAAAAATCATGGAACGTTTTTGGGAAAAAGTTGATCAAACA
Organism: Oligoflexia bacterium; assembly: GCA_015231325.1. GTDB lineage: Bacteria > Bdellovibrionota > Bacteriovoracia > Bacteriovoracales > Bacteriovoracaceae > JADGAN01. The sequence goes on from JADGBS010000017.1 coordinate 20,847, forward strand.
TCTATTCTATACGAAGAGAAATACAAAAGCAAGTACGAAGAAGTTTTAACGCAATTTAAACTAAAAAATACAAATGAAACGTTGGTGTGTGGTTTAAGTCTCAATACGAAACCTAATGGGGTGTTTGCTACGCTCACAGCACACTTATCCAATTTTTTTATTGTTACTAAAGCAAAAGAAGAGGATTGTAAGCCACAACTTGATAAGATGGTTGCTTCGTCGTCGCCAGCAGCGTCGTCAGCAGCGGTGAGCGCATCAGGGAGTAGTAGTGCTCCTGTTGTGTCGGCATCTGCTACTGCCGCATCGGGAACTGGTTTGCCGGAAATTGTATCACCGTCAGCGCCAGTACCCCCCCCATCATCTCTCCCCGCTGCAAAAGTAGAATCTCCAAAGCCGCAACCGTCTGTCGTTGATAAACGGCCTGCAGCAGCATCATCCGCACCGCATGATGAGGTGGTAGCTAGGCCTTCTGTTGCACATACATCTAAATCTTCGGCCATTGAGTCGCCGGAAACTGTACCATCGTCAGTGCCAGTATCTCCGGCTGTGAAAGTAGAATCTCCAAAACTGCCTGAACCACCACATGTCGTCGATCGGCCATCTGTAGCAGAGTCATCCGCACCGCATGATGAGGTGGTAGCTAGGCCTTCTGTTGCATCCACATCTTCATCTGCGGTCGTTGAGTCGCAGGGTAGTGTACCATCGTCAGCGTCAGTATCCTTGACTGTAAAAGCAGTATCTCCACCAGCACCTGAACCACCTGTTGTCGATCGGCCTTCTACAGCAGCAGCTTCATCCGCATCGCATGACGACAGTGTTGTAGGACCTACAAGTTCAGCATCAGTTGAACCAGCAACAGCACCGCCTGTCGCGAATGCAGTTCTGGATTCTGCTAGTCGACCTGTCGATGCTGTGCCGCCGCCTAGGGATGTTCGTGCGCCACCGCCTCCAGGTGTTGCTTCCGGTGTTCGTGCACCACCACCGCCTAACATTAATAATGCGGCGCGTAACATCGCCGCGCCACCGCCAATTGTGAAAGCAGCGTCTGCTGTATCGCAAGCTGCCACATCGAGCAGTATGGAAGACCAAGCGAGGGCACCTGAGAGTTCACCACTGTCTGATGTACGGCATGAAGCAGGTCAACGGAGTGCATTTTTAGAACAGATTAGAGATCCTACTAAAAGTAAAAAGTTAACACATGTGGAAATGCAGAAATCTTCGCAAGTAACTAATGAAGTGTCCTCTGATGTGAAGCTTCTTAAGGCGAGGCGAGCAGTGATCGAAGCAGATGATGACTCTGACGACGAATCTGACGATGAATCTGACGACGGGGGTCCGCCGGCGCCGGCAAAGCGCATAGCTGATGCTGATGCAGAGGCAAAGAAGTCAGCAGGAATAAAGCAAGCAGCAGTAAGTCCGGAACATGGCATTGCACCAGTTTTGGCATCGCCTCCTCGCGCGGCAGAAGCGGTGGGTAGGAACCAATTGTTCAGTAATATAAGAGCTGGCACCAAATTAAACAAAGTAGGTATAGCTGCTGCAGAGGAAAAGAGAGCAGCAAAACTGAAAAAAGCAGCAGCTGACGAAGCAGCAGCAGGTGCGCTACAACAAATGATAGAACGAGCACCAAAGGCGAAAGCACCAGATGATGCAGATAGTGAATTTGAGTAGAAGGATTGACTTCATCAACCCTAACACAAACACAGTTTGTCACACAAAGGCGTGAGCATGGACTTAACTTAGAGATCAAAAACCCCTTCGAAGATAGTGGTCACACTTTTTTCGATGTAGGGGGCAGCGATGCTGGGCAGTAGATCAATCTGTGGAGTAGTTTGTGTTACAACATATACTAAATACTTTTGTGCTTCCGGATCCAATTTCAAAAACATCCTGCCGTATTTGTTTTTGACACCTACCGCATCGGTAAAATCTTCATTCAACTCTGGAATTACGTGGCGTCCCTTGATCAAATCAAACTCATAGGTGATTTCTGCATCCTGCATTTGGGAAGGAATCATTGGTCGATAGATGCTGAGTTCTTTAACTTCTAGAGTCCATATAGGGAAGGGGGCCTCAGAGTAGTAGTGGTGAAGATGGGTATAGACAGGATGCCCATTCTCGTAAGTCACAGGTAATCCCTTAGAACGAATTGGTTTGATTGATTCCTTTCCTTGTAGAAAAACGCTCCAGTGGTCAAAATCAAAATAGCGGTCCATCAGACTGGCGGTGGTCGGGTAGTTGCTTGCGTCGATGGAAGCGAACAGTACTACTTGGATATAACGGGTACTGCCTTCATATACAATACTGGTTTTTGCGCAGTAAGAACGCTCGGCAAAACAATTTTCAGGAGCGGTAGGAAATTGCCTAACGATCATTTCCGGAGTCGGCGCCCACGCATATAGCAGTTGCAAATAACAAAGAGTCATTCCCATCCCCAGAAGCAACCGTAGTAGATGAGAATAAAAATTAGAATAAAAATCTTTGAAAACTTTAGAAATTTTAGAAACTTCAAAAACTTCAAAAAATTTTTTGTGAGTTGTCATCATTGTCATCATTGTCATCTTGAAAACCTCCTTACTTTTTTCTTAACTTGATCTTCCTGTAACTTACCTTAGTTTACTTTAGCTTACTTTACTTTACTTTGCTCTTGACCAGTGCTGGAGTAGCTCGATTTGATCTTTCCATCCCTGACTATTTCCGCTGCTAATTCTGCTAATGGCCTCAATGGCATAAATAGCATCAGGAGACGCATTTTTACTCCATCGTGCTTGTTTGCAGACGTAGTTTGCATAATTGTAGGCCTCTGGTAATAACTTATCCATTTCAGTAATTGCAGTCGAAAATTGCTCCTTGGAAACCTTACTTACCACCTTTAACGCTGCCAGTAAATATTTTCTCGCCTCAGGGTTGTCAAGCAATGGTCGATAAAGATTGTCCCAGCTTCCAAAATTTTCATCAGCGATCAGGTTTGCCAATGAGGAGGCCCCTTCACCGGTTTGATCCAATTTTAGTGGTTGAAGCCAAGAACGCAGTAGCTGAGGAAAGTAATCTTCTATTTGTTTTTTTTCCCGTTGCTTTTGATAGATAGAAATGAGCTGTGGCCCTTTTTTGAGAGCGAAATGGATTTGTCCGGAGAGATCATTGATAACTGCCGGTGCAGCGGCCGCTGCACCATCAGCTGCTGGTACGGCGGACGCAGTAGACTTAAATCGAGGCTGCGGTTGAATAATAGCATCAAAGATATTGTTTAGAGCGGAAAGATAAGAGGGGTTCTCGAATATGTTACTATCCAATATGCTATTAGTGTCGTTCTCCCATTCGTCAACAAGCTGGTCTGGATGGTTTTGATAGTCGGTGGTGGAAGCAGTGAGATTAACTTCCATCCAATCAATGAGTTTTACAATTGCCGTTGACATTGCAGTTGAGGTTACAGTTGCTGCGTTTATACCAGAGGGATTGCTGGCGGCCGAAGCAGCAGCGTGGGCGATGGAGCCTATGCCATTAGTTAACTCTTTCGAAGTAAAGTTATTGGTTATGGCCATTGTTCCTTGCAAAATCTCTTTACGAACGAATTGTTTAAGGATCTTCATTCCCGGCCCCTGCCAGGTAAGTGGTTTTCCTGCGTTTTCATTGTCGGTTTCGCTAGGCCTTTGGGGGTCAGCAAGGTGTTGGAAAACCAGAGGAAGTGCGCGGTTGTAGACAGTCAGGGTTTCTAAATCCTTAGAGTAGGCAAAAAGATATCCGAGCATTTCTTGGTAATGTGGATATTTATCCAACTCTATAATGATCGAAATTAGATACTCCAATACGGAGAGGTCTTCTTTCTGTGCTTTTTGTTGTAGTGGCACCAGCACCTCTTTTACTAGTCGGAAGGCCGTTCCCTGATTTAATTCTTCAGTGCTGAGAGTGGCGGCAATTTCTGGAGGAAATTTTTTTCCAATGATGGTCAACGCATTGTCAATAATATTATTTTTCATTCGATAAGCATTGTCTAATGTATCATAAGAGAGACTGGTTTCTTTTTGGTCGATGTATTGGGCATCATATTCCTGTTTCAAAAAGTTGAGATAGGAAGAGATCAACCCTCCTGATGCGGGAAACGTTCCCTTACTCTCTGCGATCTGTTTATATGTGTAGGCGGCAATTTTACTTGGGTAGTGTAGGGTGGGAGAGTTAAGTAATTCCAAGGTGAGAAGATAGTTCTTCCTTTCATTATTACCACGATTATCATTATCACGATTATTATTATCGCGATAATTGCCAAAGTACTTCCGATATAATTTATGAAATTTAATCTGAGCACTTAGTTGGGTTAGTGCTGTTTTTAAATGTGGACTTTTCCCCATGGAAAAAACGTCAGTGAGGATTATTTCCTGCATTGGACGCAGAGATAGTTGCGCTGCTTTTTCTGCTTCTGATTCAAAGAAAAGATTAAACTCATCACTATCGCATAATTTCTTGAACTCGTGGGGTATCGGCGATAGCGCGAGCAGCTCATTGCTCTGTTGTAAGAATTCTTTACTAAAACCATAGTTAGGTGATTGGTAGGGACAAAGGTATAGTGTCTTGATTTTCTGAATATACTGTATCAGGGCAGCAAAATTTCCATTTTTGAAAGTAATGGGGCAGTCGCGTTGCTCTCCCATTTTATTCCAACAAGAGGCGGGGAAAGCGGAAATCAACGGCATGTAGGTTTTTCTACCGTCGGCAGTGGTGAGTAAATGTAACGTGGATAAAGTTTTCATCAACTCATTGGCGCTAGGGAGGACGAACATGTCCTTTTCCTTATCATAGGCAATATTCCAAACTGCACGATCAAAGAGTGATTGATAGCTTTCAACTTCCAGACCTTGTAGAAGATTGGCGCTTAAGAACCCTGTTGGATAATAATAGAGATATGTGGCCCATTGGTTGTTGCTACACCATCTATTGATGTTACTAGCTAGGTAATGAGGGGCCGCCAGAAATTGACTGCGAGGATCAGTCCGCTCATTTGGGCGATCGCTATACTGCATAGGGAAGTACTCATCAGAATTTGGTAAAAGTGCAGGCGCGGACAAGAATTGTTGCGAAAAGAAGAAAGCAATTTTTTGCATCTCTTCTCGGGAGTATCTTTCTGTTTCAAAAAAGCGAGAGTCAATCGGTCTGAACGGTTTGAACTGTTTAAATGGTTTATTGCTAATCATTTCGGTCCAGAATTCTTTTTCCTTGTAAATTGGATAGAAATCTTTTTTTAGCCAATCTACAAATTTGTCGCTTTCACTAGAAGCGGTAGCAGTTGTAGCAGCGGCATCCGCGGTTTCTGCAGAGAGATAATCGTCAATGTTTCCCTCATAGATGTCTTTGCCGGAGTAGGCCCCCCCGGACTCGTTTAGGCCCAAAGAGTTATAGAATAATAATTTTTGTAGGCGGAGGTGTCCGTTATCATTGTCTTTAAATATTAATTCCCCAGGGAGGAGGTAAGGGGCATTGATCTTGAGTGTTTTTCCACTAAGAAGATAAACTTTTCCGATGGCGAGTGCGGTGCAAGTTTTTGAATCTAAATGTTGTAATTCACCATTGTAAGGGGGAGGGAAAAGCTTTGAGATCTGTCCAGTAACAGCATTGTTTAATAGTCTCTTTTTTGCAGCACCGTTAATCCAGGAATATGTATAAAGTTTTTTTCCCATCCACGCAACCCCAGGATATTCTTCTGGAGTAGTGGGTTCATTGGGAAGAAGACGAAGGTAACAGTCTACGACTTCTACAGATAGTGATTTGTCGCCCAAATAATACATGGGGTTTTTATCATCGATATTCAGATCGTTGATATCAAAGTTTTTGAAAAGCGCTAGCGGTGTTCTTAGTTGAGAAAGCAGTTCTTTAATCTGTAGTTGATTACGCTGATTTTGTTGACCTTTTTGATCACGTTGATTGTGAATGTATTTTTGTATATTTTCCAAGTAAAGATTTTGTAATAATGCCTGTTCTATGGGACCGCCGGAATATTCGCCAGAAAGGATGCTCATTATTTTTTGGTAGTTACTAGGAAGTAACAGACCTTTAAATTGTTCAGCAGTGGTTAGCAAACGCATAATTTTATTATTGATGAGGCCCTCTAATAAGTTAGGGTAGAAAAATGCACGGTAATGAGGGTTAGTCTCTATTTTTTGGTCGAGGTCTGCCAGTATTAGAGGGACGCTATGCGGCCGCAGTTGCGCTTGCGGCAGCAACGGTGCTTGCGAACCAAGCATAGTTTTTACCAATGCAGTAATTTCTGTAAAAATTTCCAAGGGCACTTTCCCCTTTGCCAGGTGCTTGAAATACAGAGAGTACTCGTCCTTTTGTAGTTCGGCGATGGCCTCTTCCAGGGTTTGTTCAATCAAGAGGGGGATCGCTTCAGTTCCATCTAAAGAGACACTGTCCAAAGAGGCACTGTCAAAAACGAGACTGTCATCAGCAGTGGCGTTTTCTATCTTTTGTGCCAGCAGAGTTAATTCATGAGATGAGGGACAGAAGCGATTGTCTTTATTATCACTTTCGTCGTTATTAGGGAAGGCATGTGCACAATCTGTTTCTTGCTCTAGGGTGGTGAATAGTAGTGCTGCAAATGGTGATAATCCTTGACGACATCTGTTACCAGGAGGATTTTTAGTCGTAGCATTCAAGAAACTTTGCAATATTTGGTTAAAGAGAATGTAATATTCCTCCTCATTTTGTACGTGCGTTAATTGTTGGAACGCGGGTAATTTAAAATTGTCACAACCTGCTATCTGACCACCATAGTAGAGAGCATTTTCGATTAGGTAGTGAATTTTACTGGCCCCCAACTTTACATTTAATGGAGCAAGGGGGGCAGCGTCACCCGCCAATATTTCTAAAATTCGCTTGATGATATCTTCCATCTTTTTCACTTTGGTCTCTTTCAACAACCAAAGTATGGAGAGAAGGTTTCTAAATGGATTCTCTTGCTGATAAAACGAGTCGGATAGTGCAGGTGCTAATCTGCTTAAAACTCCAAAACGGGAGGATGATTCCAGCAAGAGAAAATCTTTTATCAGTAGTGTGAGGAAATTTGTAAGCGTGTTGATTCCGGGTAATCCTAGTGTTGCCAGCAGGTCTTGATGACGTTCTAATCCGTTTTTTTTACTACTTTTGTCAGCACCAGTTTCACCACCCGTTTCATTACTTGTCTCGTTATCTGCTTCGCTCGAATACTCACCATGAATATTGGGATTTAGCCAGCGAACGAAAAATTTTTTTCTAAGTTCATTGGATATGTTGGTAGATTCTTTGAGTGTAAGGATGTTTTTTAAACTGTGGTAGAGCTGAAGATTATCAATCCAAGGGGTAATGGTGTCTACCGTGGAGTTTTTTAGTTGGTTGTTGTGTAAAAACGTGTTGAATAAGGCAGAAAAATTATTAACATCCACCATGGCAAAGAAATTTGAACTCTCCTCCAACAGTTGCTCAAGCGATTCATCGTTGCTCATAGAGGCAAGTAAGTTTATGCTCCAGCTGGGGTCAAATGCTAGAAGAAAATTTTGCAAAGCAACGGTGTTTAGATTTGTATTACAGCTGCCTCTATTACAGCTGCCTCGTTCAGACAATAATAATGCTGTGAGAATAAGTGGATATCGAGGTGGGGTTGATTTTGCCACCGCACTAGATCCCACATCCACATTTGTCCCAGACCCCGGCTTTGGATAAATAGATAGTGTCTTCTGCGGATTGAACAGTAGCAAGTTGACCATAGCATCTATCCCATCTGGTCCAATAGTTTTGACGAGCGAAATAGAGCTGGCAAGTGTCTCTTTACCATTACTATCAATATTACTAGCGCATTGTAGAAAATTGCTGACGAAATTACCGTCTAGACTTATATCTTGAGGCAGTCGAATTTGTTTGCAGGCCTGTTGGCCGTTAGTAGATTTATTTCGATAGTGAGCACTAGAACTATCCGTTGTTTGGTTGGTGAAAGTCGATGTCTGTTTTTTACTACATCCACCAAGAATGCCGAGAATAACCATTGTTAGTATTATTAGTGCGACTATTATATGTATATTTCCATTTTCATTTCTATTTCCATTTCTATTTCTATTTCTGTTTCTATTTCTGTTTCTATTTCTGTTTTTAGTATTTGACACCGAATTCTCCTATTAAAGTAAATATTTTTCCTCCGGCATGTGCTTTTTGTGCCACTTCTCCGTTTTTAATTACTTGAAGATCTTCGCTTTTGATAAACGCTAATTTCCCTCCGAGTGCTAAATAATATTCATGTTTGCTATTTGACCAAGCGCTTGACCAGGAGTTAAACCATGCGTTTAATCTGGCCCCCTCTAGTTTTGCTCCTAGTGCTAAAACTTTTTTAGAGCTATCAATAATCGCCAAGCTTTTAGGATTGTCAGGCATTGCTGATTGATGCAATTCTAGTCCAAAGAAGTTGGTAAGAACTGTTCTTCCCCGGCCCCCTTCTCCTTCTCCTTTTCCCAGAGTGTTAACTTTTTCTATCCCCAGTCGTAGGTGATTGCTGTTGTTTAACGTAATGATTTCTCGTCGCACGTTGCCGTTATTCAATGTCTGTACGTTATCGCCAGAAATGGCGATATTGGGGGCCTGATATTTTGACCAATACTGGCGTTCGCCAGCGAGAAAAAATCCCCACCCGTTAATTTTGTATCCGACCCCGGCGGCCAATGTTGCCGGTTCGAAGAAAGCAATTAGTTTAGAGCTGGCATTGAAAGGGATGGTTGCAAGCGATGAGAGATCAAATTCAATATTTACGTTAACGTCTGCTTTTGCCGATTGCTCAGCGTGGTAATATAGACCTGCGGAAAACTCGTCGCGATAGCGGTAGAGTATTCCTAAATAGGGGGTGTACACCGGACGCATTTCTAAAAACATTCTCGCTTTTGCATCATCGCGGGTAATTACTGTTTGGATGTCCCCTGAAACTTGCAGAGAGTAATGTACGCCCACGCCCAGCGATAGATCCATTGCTGGTACTGGTAGTTTTATCGCTAAGGCCGTAAAGACTTCAGGTTTTTGAGCACGTGCGTTGTGATCCAAATAATATGAGTCATTGTCCGAGACGGTAAAAACTTTCGCCAGGGCATTGCTAGGGAGGTAGGCCCCTAGACCAAAAGAGAAAATAGAGCTCAGTGGCAATCCTAGGCCAATCCCGAAGTTGCTATTATTAATATTGGGGTCGCTTCCCATTGACGTGCCGGCCACCGTGCCTGAGGCGGCAGAGTTCTCTGTGTTTACGATGTTTACTAGGTCAGGCGATGACAGCTTAAGGTGATTGTTATCGATAGTAAGTCCCAGCTGGGTATTATGGTTATTAGCAAGTGGAACAAGTGCCGCAGGGTTGGCGAAGACGCTAAAGGCCCCAGTGTGGGTGGCCGAAGCCGCTCCTCCGAGGGCATTCTCTGCTGCTCCTGGACCGGTAACGCGGTCGTGAGTTTTGCCCAGGCAGATTGTTGGGGTGATTGCGGGTATTATTATGGATATAAGGAGGGAAGTTGTGACCAGAGTTGTTCGCAAAACTTTTATACAATGCATCATTAATTCTCGATCTTTTTGTTGTTTATGATTGGGCGCAAACAATGCTGCGTAAAGTGGGTATATGCAATTGGGCGTTGACTGTAAAGACGCAGATTTCAAAAAAGAGGATTTTTTTGCTTCACGGGTCATAAAAACTAAAACTATTAGCATTTTTTCGCTAAAACTGTTAACTTCAAAACTGGCATTAGGTCCTTTATTAGCGAATAATTAGAACATGTATTTAGAACATGTATATTGATCGAACTAAATAAAAGGAGATCATTTGTGTCTAGTTTTTCCTCACCACCCTCACTATCCACGGAATCCTCACCATCAGTATTTGATAAAAAAATTTTGGCAATAAACCCTGGGTCAACATCTACGAAGGTATCCCTGTTTGTTGGAGAACAGGAGGTATTGCAAGCGAAAATCAATCATGATCCCAAGGAGCTGGCCCCTTTCAACACAATTACGGAACAGAAAGGATATCGCTGTAAGCTAATTATCGATGGGTTAAAAAAATCTGGTTATTGTAGTGAAGAGTTGGATGCAGTTGTGGGTCGAGGGGGATTGTTGCGACCGATCCCCAGCGGAACTTATCGTGTGAACGATAAAATGCTAACAGATTTATATGATAATAAGCGGGAGCACGCCAGTAATTTAGGAGGAATCATTGCGTATGAAATTGCGCAAAAAACCAGCGCTAAGCAGGCATTTATCGTTGACCCAGTGGTGGTGGATGAGTTTTCCCCGTTGGCGCGATATTCCGGTAGCAAATTTATTGAGCGTAATTCGATTTTCCATGCGTTAAATCAAAAAGCAGTTGCGCGAAAAATTGCGACAAAGTTAGGGAAAGAATATTCTGTTTGCAATTTCGTTGTAGCGCATATGGGTGGAGGAATTAGCGTTGCTGCTCATACTCAAGGAAGAGTGGTGGATAATAATAATGCCTTAGATGGAGAGGGGCCTTTCTCTCCTGAACGGACAGGCACTTTACCCACTGGCCAATGGTTAGATTTTATTTTGGAGAGTGGTTATCCCAAAAATGAACTAAAAAAATTAAACAAAGGTAAAGGCGGTCTGATGAGCTATCTGGGAACGACCGATGCCATGGAGATTGAGCGAAGAATTGCGACAGGAGATCAATATTGTGACGAGGTCTACCAAGCGATGGCCTATCAGATATCAAAAGAGATAGGTGCATATTCCACCGTTTTGATGGGAAAAGTCGATCGTATTATTCTTACTGGTGGTTTGGCATACAGCACTATTCTTGTGCCAAATATCAGAGCACGGGTGGAGTTTATTGCACCTTTAGAAATTATTCCTGGAGAAAATGAGATGGAGGCCTTGTGGTTAGGTATCAGGCGAGTGTTAGAAAATAAAGAGCAGGTTAAAGAGTATTAGTTGAATCACGTTGAACGACAAATTAAATCTGGACAATGTGTTTTACTATGAGTATTACAAGATACCAAAAAATTGTTTGTCATCAAAACCAAGGAGTATTCAATGAAACATTTTCAAACTAGCTCTTTTTTTAGTATTATTTTCAGTGTTGTCGGCATGGTTATTATGCTGACGAGTTCTACCGCCAATGCCAACAGCAACAGCAACAGCAGTAATAATTGCGCGGAGGTGATTCAAAATCATTCTCGCTGGATTCAAACTCCAGCAACGGAACCAGGAAAAACCAATGCGGTGTTTTTCAAATTGGCCATCAATAAAATCAAGACCCCAAATACCTATAATGCGACCTCTAATGTTAATGTTAATGGTCAAGGCCAAGTTAGTTTTGCAGAAGGAAGCATGAGGGTAATTGATGGCAATAATGGTCTGCAAGCTAAGGCCAATCAACTATTCAGTGATCGGCTTTCTGCTCTTGGTCGTTATACGCCCCCCGTTCAACCATTCGCGCTCTATCAAGCAGACTATCTAGAACTAATGTTAAATAGCAATGGCACAGCAAACTTAACCTTGGTCAGCAGAGGAAACACTGTTGTTCCTATCAATCAAATGAGTTGCACCGTAAATGCATTCGGCACTTTCATCACTGGTTTTATTGAAGACGGGGAAGGGGCCGGAGTGATTTCTTTAACTTTGCACAACGGAACATGAGTTTTTGATAGTCCTACCACTAAAGAATGGCGTCTTTTAGTCAACTCACTTCCATAAATATTTCCTGTCTCAATTTTGTGATATTATACTATTGTTACGACTTAATTTTAGTAAGAGATTATGGATTTTAAAAGGAGACATTTTAAATCAGGTATCTGGTAGAGCTTTTCATTAGGAGGGATTTTATTATGCATTTTTTGAAAATACTGTTGCTCTTAGGAACAGTAATGTGTTTATTTGTGATGCTTAATAAAGATGAAGTCAATGCAGGTTCGACAGCACCGACGGCCCAAAATGACGATAAGGCCAAAAATGATGACAAAAAAGATGCGCCAATTGAGAGGGCCATCCAGCACCTTGGCGGTTCTTCCGCTATGATTAATAAATTTCTCGATACCCCAGGCCAAAGACAGCTACTTCAGGCCTGTCCACAAACTTATAGAGAAGAGCGGGCAAAAAGGCCTATGTGCGAGGATGAGTATCTCAGAGGAAAAATGGATGCTCAAGCATTTCAGCAGAATCCTACGCTGGCGGTATCTGGAAATTGTGGCTGTGCGGTGAAGGAGGATGGATCGTTGACCTGCTGGAAAGACAATAGGAGTTGTAACAAAAATTTTGTGCCTTCGGATTTTAAGACACAGGAGAATGGGAGCGTAAGCGTAAGCGTACGCTCAGTAGCTATGGGGGATGGATGCACCTGTGTGGTACAGGATGAAGACGGAATGGTACGTTGCTGGAGAGATTGTTGTGCAAGTGAGTATACCGGGACATGTAAGGTTCCTCAGAATTTGGGGAGCCTAAATTCTCTGTCTATGTATGGTGAGAATGCATGTGCGCTACGAAAAGATGGAAAGTTGGCCTGCTGGAATTTTCGAGGGGGGAGAGGTATTAACTATGTAGATACAGGAGTGGGATCTATCATTGATTTTCTTGCTCCTCCGTCGGATTTGGGAAAGGTGCTCTCAGTAGTAGTGGGATATGCTTGCATATGTGCGGTGTTGGAAAGTAATAATTTGCGCTGCTGGGGCCTTAGTTGCACAAAGAAGATGGAAGGTATACGTTCAGTCAGTATGGCACATTATAGTTACTGTGCGGTACAGACAGATGGCAGGGTATCTTGTTGGCCGGAGGAGGGACACAGTGCGCTCAGTCATCTCGGTGCGCTGCCTGACAATTTAGGGACTGTAAGATCAGTCTCTGTGGTCTCGGACTCGTTGGCCTGTGCAGTGCGCGATAAAGATGGAAAGATACTTTGCTGGGGAGAGAATGCCGGCGCCAGTGAGATAAGTAATTTGCTTATGGATTGGGGGCCTATACGATCAGTTGAGGGCGGTTGTGCGGTGCTCAAGAATAGTGGAGTGCTGAACTGCAGGTCTAGTCACCCGCTTCCCTCTGACAGTGCTGGTGTTGTTGTCCTAAATTCCGCACCGACAGTTCCTTGTGGAATGGATGATTGTAAAACTGAAATTAGAAACATAGTACAAGCAAAAGTCCCTAGATCGAAACGTTTCGCCTTCTTAGGAAAGAGGAATAAAACTTCCAAAGAAATGGCGGTGGAAATTATTGGGAATGCGAAATGTAAGGACGTAATCCCAAAATTAAACTTGAACAAATGGGCCGATCGAGAATTTTTGCAGGAAGATATTGAATTTGCGCTGGGTAAAGACTATTCCAGTATTTCTAAAACATCCAAGGGGAAGGCCAAGGAAGTGGTAGATGCAATACGACAACAACCAAAAAATGTAAGCACTACAGAGGTGCGATCTAATCTCAATGAGGTTGATTAGCATGGCAATGTGCTGCGTAAAATGAAATTGACTTCAAAAAAATCCGGAGTAAAATGAAGTAGTATTCAAATTTATCCGGTGCAATTTTATGCTCTTTTTAGAATTGATATCAAATTAATTTGGTGCCATGATGGATGCAAAAAACCACTCTCACTCCCGGTACTTAGAAAAGATGGTTAAAGAGGACCTAAAGGAAGCGATGGTCTTTATTGGGGGCCCTCGTCAAGTAGGAAAAACCACTTTAGCAAAATCTTTTCTGGAAAAACAACAAAACAGCAGCACGTATTTAAATTGGGACAATTTCCAAGATAAAAAGATAATCATCAAAAAATCCTTTGGATACTCTGTCCTTTAGGGCAGAGAGGAAAAAGGATGCCCTTCGGCGAGAATCGCTGCGGAAGCAGCGAAATCCGGCATTTTCTCTATTAATAAAGTTCTAAAGCTCTC
>JADGBS010000180.1:0-902 GCA_015231325.1 Oligoflexia bacterium
ACCTAAATCCAGGAGAGCATAGCGCTACATCACAAACCATCTTTCAGAAAGAGGGGTTCATTTATATATTATGGGAATAGGTTACGTAATTCCTAGGGAAATGATAAAGTGATAACTTGCTATACACAAGATCTTTTAAACACCCTCCCACTTTAGTCAGTTGAATATTGAGACATTATTACACCAATTAATCATTTATTTTTTGGCATTTATTTTGCAATATATCTTTAATAACCACAGTAGGATAAAAAGAAAGTTACTCTACTGTTTGGTAAAAACCTCGTTATTGTAACCAAAAGGAGCTTTTATGAGTCTAAATTTTAAGTCCTTAGTTTCAACAAGATGCCTGCTTAAAATGCTGAAGTTGACTTTTATGCTCGGTGTATTTCTGGCCATGATTTCCTCTTCATTTGCTAATAACTATCCTGCTCTAAGGTTAGGGACACCTGGATATGGTGGCAATGGTTGTCCTGCGGGAACGGCATCCGTAACAATTGCTCCAGACCAAGAATCACTAAGTATTATATTCGATCAATATATTTCCCAAGCAGGTGGTCCCACACACCTCTCTTTAGATCGTAAAAGTTGCAACGTTTCTATACCAATTTTTGTGCCTAATGGTTACACTATCTCCATCTTTAAAATCGATTATCGCGGTTACGTAAATATACCAAGAGGAGGAGAAGGTCGATTCAATGTTGAATACTTCTTTGCTGGCAGTAGAGGCCAACCATATAGTAAAATTTGGAGAGGTCCAGAAGAGCGAAATTATACATTAACAGATACATTAGCACAAGGAGCGATGGTTTGGTCTGCCTGTGGTGATTCAGTTAACCTCCGTGTAAATTCCAGTATGGTCGCAAAGTCTAATCAGAACTATGATGATGTCTTGGCAACGGTAG
>JADGBS010000180.1:935-7726 GCA_015231325.1 Oligoflexia bacterium
AGAATGTAGAAATTAAGATCAGTACTTTTTTGACATCCTCACCTACCTATTATCTTTCCATGTTAGAAGATTCAATTAACCGAAATTTAATCTCATTACCTTGGTTGTAATCTTTTAATTGTTGATAAAATTTTCGTAAACTGTTTAACTCCACTGGCGTATCGTTATCCCCCGGAACTAGTACAGTTCTAACTTCCACAAGAAGACCATCTCTGGCCATTTGGAGTGCATTATCTAGTATCAGTTGATTATGCACTCCAGTTAACTTTTGATGGACTGTTGCTGATATCGCTTTAATATCCAAGATAAAACCCTGGATGCAATTTTTTAATTGGGAATAGACTTCCTGGTTAAAACATCCATTGGTATCTAAGATTAGCTTTACCTTTGACCCGCTTGACCCGCTTTTCTGGGCCAAAGATTTTGAAAACGCCTCTATAAAAGCGGGTTGTAAGGTGCATTCGCCACCAGAAAAGGTGACTCCGTCGATGAAGGGGAGTTCCATAACCACGCTATCTAATAGTTCGTCGACAGTAAAGGCGGTGAAGGGAACATCTCTTTTGGTTTCAGGATTATGACAGTAGCTACAATCAAGATTGCATCCCTGAAAGAAAACTACAAAGCGATGACCTGGTCCATCTACGAAGGAACTGGGAATAATGGTGTTGATACGTGCTACTATTTCCTTGGTTGAGGGTGGAGGTGCCTGCTTATTCATTCATCGTTCCGACCATTTTTTCCGCTTAGAAACTGGATAATTATCAATAAATCTGGCGCCCAACTCTACACTCTCCTCTCTTAATGATGACTTATCTGCTTTTTCTAAATCACTTTTTTTAACTAAGTAACCACTAATTCGTACTAAGGGCGAGTCTGAGGATCCGATCGACATAATGGCCATCCCGCACCTTAATGCTCCTGTTATAATCGTGAGCATTGCCGGCAAATTATTGGCCGCAGTTGGTTCGAAAGTATAAATATCGCTCACCCCAGTAACAAAATGTGAGTGTAATTTACAGGCCGTCCTTATTTGTGCTCCTAATGATAATTCCGCCCCACTCTTAATACGAACCCCCGGGGTTACTTCCTTATCATTATCTATGCCTGATTGAGCATGCAGGCCCAAAACTCCGTCAGTGATTGCGCAATATGGGGTCAGGGGAACTGCTGTTCGTAGAAGCTTGTTAATTTTTACTAAGATTGCTTCTGCTAGTAGCAATGCTTCTTGGTCCTTACCAAGAATTTTGCCGGCACTTAAAATTTCTGTCGCTTCATAGAGTCCAAAAATGCCTGCCATTGCAGTGAACTTTTCTAGTTCGATCAATTTTTCTCGTATCAAAAATGAGGTTTGAAAAAAATGCGATTCTTCAACCAAAAATCTTATCCGCGCTGAGATTATTTCTGCAAGAGCGGTTACTGTTGAGGGTAATAAGTTATTCATAAAGTCTGATAGGTCGCAGGCCCTTTGGGCCAATAATTTTAAATTTATCCGCACTAGCGTATGAGCGCCACCCCCTATGGGGAGAGTGTTATAACAACTTGCCACTCCATAGGCATCACTTTTATAAATCTTTTTAAGCATCTGATGGTTAGCAAAGTATGGTTTATTGGTTACTAATGCGGTTTTGATCGCCTCCAATAAAAAATCTTCATTGGTGATTTCGAAATCAACTTTCAGTGTCAGGTTGGGAACTGCATGTCTTAGTTCACGTTCTAACTCCAAGATCACTCTTCCCACCCTAGTAGGAAGAGGTCCCAAATTCATATGAACAAAAGCATTCGGCAAAGTACGATCGATTTGAATCAAAAACCAACGAAGATTCCGACGAAGTTCCAATTCACTAATTTTTTCTACAGAATCATATTGGTCCAAAAGTGTGTCCACATTTCCTAAATAGACAGGATGACTGGTAATAGATGGAACAAATTTATAAATTATTAGCAGATGGTTAATGGCCGAAACAATGTCATCTGCAGGGGGAAGGTTTAGATATTCACTGCCAGTTGCTAGAAATTTTTGATAATCAGGCAAGATATAGCGTGGACGATATGGAGCATTTCCTTCAAATAAAGTGCAAATCACCTCATCGTTGGTAGATATCGGTAACAGAATATTCTCTGCTACTGTGCAAAGCTGAGAACGTTTGTGATGATACTCTAGCTTATCATCACAGATAACATTGCGGATAATTTTTCTAGTTTCTTCATCGCTATTACTTGCATCATGTATATTATGTGTAGTGCTCATTATATTTATATGACCCTATTGAAAATATTGAGACATAAGTGTACCCAGGCATTAATTTTTTGGCCATTCGACAATCATATTGACAGATATTCTGGCATAATCAAGATCAATTGTTTTATTTAATTGTAACTTTTGAGGCCTTTCCCATCTGGGATAAATCTTACAAAAAACCTGCCTGTTAGTACAAAGAATAATCATATCACGTACTTCGATACAGTGGCAGGTGACATATATTGCAACGTCCCTTGATATAGAAACAATTTAAATTTTCTTTCAGTATTGGCAAGTGGCAATTGGCAATTGGCACTTGCCAAGAGGTAACTACTCCGATGTGCTCAATGTTTCAATCAACTGAAATAAAGCTTGAGAATCATCACCCACTTTTTCAATTTGATCAAGAAGTTCATATCCTTTTACACTGCCCCATCGCAGATTAACATCTGGATTCATCATCTTTAACAATACAAGATTGATGGCCCTCCGTTTAAGCATCTCAGGATCTTTATTCACAAGTTCTCCGACAGCTACTCCTGCTTCCTGTAATTTCTCACAAATACGATTTCGTCGGTCATCATCTAGGGGATCATCGGATTCTTCCAGGATACTAGTAATATCTTCGTACACATCAGTATCAAATGAAAAAATATGACCTTCATCATTCTTATTATTCTTAAAAACAAGTTTTTCACCTCCGTCAATTAATTGCGGGTATTTTCCTTCTATTCCTTCTCCCTCCTTTGCTACATCAATGCCACATGTAAATTTAATATTTTGTTCCCACATATCCCTATAAGCACGTCGTATAGCATTCACCGCACGACCATACTCTCTTCCCGAACACACCATCCTTTCCCCCGTAAAAAAATTCGCTCCCTCTCTTAATAAAGAAAAATCTTCATTTATATTAAAAATTGCATAAAGAGATGATGCCATTGCAAAATCATCTATTTTGTTTAGTTTATTCTTCTCTATTTCAGTGGCCTCAACGGTTTGATTATTAGGATTACCAGGGATACTTTTGCAACGACCTTCAATACCCTCCAATGGAATATATCCAGGCGTGTTACCAAAATTTTTCGGTATCATATTGTTAGAAGGACCTTCTGGAGTAAGACCTGTGGCCGTACCAAAATCCGACAACCTAATTTTTACTTTTCCACTAACAACACTCATGAATAAATTCCCCGGCTTGATATCACCATGAATGAAACCGGGACCATCTGCCCCGTGTAAAGAAATCAATCCTTTGAGTTGAATTTTTGATTCTCCCAATAAATCTTTTAGTTCGATGGAAGGGATCCTTTTTTTCTGGACCTTTTCAATGTAATCAGATGCATTACCCTCAGAGTATAACGGCGTTATAAGGGCAGTAGCAAGCTTCGTCTGTCCAATTGACTTACACACCGCTTCGATGCCCCCTAAGCTCGGTATTTTCTGTATTTTCCGCATAACCTCAGACTCACGAAAAAGATTCTCTTGAAATTCTTTTTCCGTTACTAAGTTATTGTCGCTTCTATTGAATTTTAGATAAACATACTCAACTTCCCTTTGTAGCGGATAGATTTTAAATGCCAAGTAAGCTTTCTTGAAAGTTCCCTCTCCAATTTCTTTATTAGTAACCAGATAGATTCCTCTATATGGATCTTCACGATAGACAACAGTAAAAGATGATAATCGATCTTTCGATTTTTCATCAATTGCTGCCCCCTCTATCTGAAGTTCTGGATATATCCGACAGGTTGAATTCTCCAATGTCATGGAATTAAAAATCTGCTCAAATTTTGCACTATTTAAAACTGTACTTAATAGTGCTTGGCAGTGGATATCACTACCATCTGGCATTTTTTCCATTAATGCACGTATACTTAAATTTTCCTCCGATGATTTACCGGCCAGCTCTTTTTGTATTGCCGCATCAATAAGGCTCAATTCTGGAACAATTCCAACTAACGCCTCTATCTGCGAAGAAACAGGTACAATTGCCATGTCAGAACACATCCTGGGAATATATTTTTCAGGAAAAAGACACCCCGCCTGAAAATTATTCAGGTCCAATAACCCTGATATTGCCACACCCATAAAAATGAAAACTCTTAAAATTTTTCTTTTCATTTACCACACCTTCTTCGAAAATACACAACACAAGTCGTTGACCACATCCATAATTACATAATTACATAATTACATAAATGTACAAACAGCATTTCGGAAGAAATTTGGTAAATATTAATCCGACTTTCGGCAGCTACTACTATCAACAATACCTGCTCGGTTTCGTTCAATATATTTAATTTTAAAAAAGTGTAAATTGATCAAAAGGAAAAAGAAGGACTACAGGTTTTTGTGTTGCAATTTAGATACGATATATTAATGCCAGCATATTCAGCACCATCAAACAGCTATCTTGCAAAACCTGCCTGTTGGTACAAAGAATAATCATAGAGTACCTCCCTTCATTCGTTTAACTTTCTCTCACTTAAAAAGATCTTTCGATACTCAATCACTTCCCCATTTTTTACAAATCTCTCTTCAGAAATTCTAATTTTTTTCTGATAAAAAAGTATCCGTAGAATGGCCTCGAATTTTTTTCGATCAAGATTTTGTTGTGGCAGTGGTTGCGTTTGCATTTGCATTTGTAAAACGGCCTGATACAACTTTCCCGCACTACAACTACCGTTCGTTTTCAATCTCTCTAAAATATGAGTGATGACTCCGTCCTCTTCTTTTTGCTGCTGTTCACTTTTTGCATCATCACCTCCCACACCTATACGCATGGCCGGAGGAATCGGTGGGGTCAACAATATCTCCTGAACTCGTTTATTTAATTCTTCCTCTAAGGATTTCATAAATGCTGATAACGTACAAGTACCGTTTTTAATTTGAGTAAGCTCTCTCTCCCAACGGGCAGTAAGTTCCGGACTTTTTATAGTAGGATGAACAATCTCAATTAACCTTATGCCCATTTCAGTGGCCAACAGCGATTTTTTCGAACGTTCAATATATTTTCGCTCTATTAACGTTTCGATAATATTGGCCCTAGTTGCAGGTGTTCCCAAACCAGAATCCTTAATTGCGCTCGCCAGTTCTTTATCCTCCAAATTTTTACCGGCACTCTCCATAGCGGTTAATAACGCTGCCTCAGTTAAATGAGGTGGTGGCGTAGTGCTTTTTTTTTGTGCTTTAACCTCCTTAAGTTGTACTTGCTCGCCTTTATTTAATAATGGTAATAACTTTTCTTTTTTATTTTCCTTCGTATTCTCTCTATCTTTACTTTTATCCTTCTCTTTCTCTTTTTTGCTAACCTCTTTTGCTTCTAGTAATTTCCATCCCAACTGCTCAACTACCGTCCCTTGAGTTTTAAAAATATCTATGTTCGATTTTGATCTAACATCAGTCAAGATAGTAGTCGTAGCGGTAATATAATCACTTTGCCAAGCACTAAGTAATCGTCTACATATCAAATCATAAATATTTTTTTCAGAAGGAGAGATGGCATTGCCCGCAGAGACTGTAGTAGGAATAATCGCATGATGATCGCTAACCTCTGCATCGTTTACAAACCGTTTCCCCAATGGAACCACTCCTGTTTTCTCTGCCAACAAATGCGCATAAGGGTTTTTAATTATGGCGACAATTTTGGGAAGAGTTGCCGCCACCGACTCAGAAAGATAGCGACTATCAGTTCGCGGATAACTGATCAATTTATGTTTCTCATAAAGGGACTGCGCTAACTCCAATGTTTGTGCTGCAGAAAATCCATAAACTCGATTGGCCTGCCGCTGTAATTCTGTTAAATCATAAAGTAATGGAGGTAGTTGCTTACTAGATTTCGATTCCAGTGAACGCACCCGGGCCTCCCCGCCTATTCCTAATCTGGTAATAATTTCTTTTGCATGCTTTTCACTCTCAAGGCGTGCGCTATCTAGACGTGGATTTTTTTGATATTCACTTTCTTCTCCCACATATGTCGCTTCATAGATGTCCTCAGTAGCACCCACACCTCCACCCCTCGTGGCAAACTTAGCATTTATTTCAAAATATTTTTCTACTTTGAAGCTTCGTATCTCTAAATCTCGTTTTACCACCATGGCCAATGTTGGGGTCTGCACCCTACCTACAAAAAAATTCTCTTGATACATCAATGCATATGCCCGGGAGAAATTCATCCCAATCAACCAATCGGCATAGCTCCGAGCGCGTGCAGCATCAGCTAACTGATTATATTCTTCCGCTAACTTTAACTGTTTAAATCCCTCTTTAATAGCATCCGGAGTAAGCGACGAAATCCAAAGTCTTTTTACTGGCCGATCACAATCACTTGCCTCGTAAATATAACGAAAGATGAGTTCTCCTTCCCGTCCAGCATCAGTGGCACAGACAATCCCTTTCGCCGAATTCATCAGTTTTGCAAGAATAGTAAATTGGTCTTTGGTTTTATCAATAACTCGTAATGTCCACTTTACTGGCAACATCGGAAGGGTGCTTTTTTTCCAAACTTTCCAGAGAGGATTAATCTCCTGTGGTTGAGGAAGCGTAACTAAAT
>JADGBS010000181.1 GCA_015231325.1 Oligoflexia bacterium
CAACGCAGGTGACCAACAGAGATATGGAGGACGCGGCGGTCATTGTTAAAAAACGGACTAAAATAGTTTTTTTTAATAGCTTCATTAATGAATTCCTTTTGTTTTTATAAAATAAATTTTGGCGATGCACTATCCATTCACCACACCTATTTAACCACCAACTGCAGAGTGCGGGACTGGACAATCATCTCAGAGTGGCCATATATTCACGAGTAATGTAGCTTCTGCTTAGTTTGGTCAACGTCGAGCTTGTTTTCATAAGCTTGTCCCCTTTATAGGCGAGTAGTTGACGCACTATTGCTGTTTTAAGCATGGGCGTGTAATGGGAGTGTATATACCTGCTTATGGACTGATTTGTCAAGAAAAATAAAAACTCTGGGTGTGATAATGTTTAATTTGTTTAATTCGTGGTCCTTTTTTATGTTGTTGCTGTTTTTATTACAGCAAATATTTTTATTTCCTGTTGCTTGGGGGAAACATGAATTTATTGGAGCAATGACTCTTTCTTCACGAAAGATCAGAAGAAATTTTTAATAATAAAGGAATATTGTTTTTTCTCAATTCCCACAATAATTCCTTTAACCAACAATAATCGCTAAATCCCCATTCAGATCCCTCGCAAGTATTAGGACAACTCAAGTTAATCGCAAAATAATCTGCATATTCAGAAAGCATCGTCGCCGTATTGAGAATATCCTTAATCGCTGACTCTCCTTTAATATGAGGCAACGGAGTTTTCGCAATACTCACCCCTATAGGAATAAGTGGGGATATCTATGCGTTAAGGTGTGTTTATCTGGTCACTCGGCGATGATGAACGATACTACGGAGAAAATTAACAGCGATGTATGGAGACAGGAAGTTTTTTCTGCCTACTTTGAAGGGCGTGAGTATGCGGATAAACATAAACTCCCTTTGATATTTGTTGGTTATTCGTTGGGTGGACTTCTAGGCATTGATTTGATGGAGGTGGCATTGCGGCGGCAACCCCAATTTAGACGTTTTGACAAGATGGTCTTATTGGCACCGGCCCTACGATTACGATGGCATGCCAGTTTAATAAAGTTATTATATTTTGTAGGAGGAGAAGTGATGTTGCCATCATTGGCGCCGGTATATTATCGTGCTAAGGATGCTACATCTATTAATGCCTACAAAGCAATTTGGAATTTATTGGATGGCATAGAGCGACCGTTATCTGATTTTGACAACAGTGGTGTGAGTTGTCAGGTTCCTGTTTTGGTTGTCATGGATTCGCAGGATGAATTGGTAGATTATGGTGCTATCAAGAACTTTATCAACAAATATGGAGGCCAATGTGATTGGCGCTTACAGGAGATAGGTGACCTGTCTTTCTATTTGCCTAGAGAGCTGAAATCATCGCAGAGCAGGAGAAAAATTCATCACTTGATTATCGATCCTAATTCCTTTCGGACAGCTCAGAGCTTTGATTTAATGATGAGTAATGTTCTAATATTTCTTAATAGTAAGTTGCAAGATAAACAAAAGCGATAACTTTGATTGGCGGGGAGTTTATTTTCGAGGTAATATTTCTGATATAAAATTGTTAAAATTTTCTTATGTGCCATATCAGTCGTGTTGCAGGTTTGCCATCGGAAGGTTGTGATTTTCTAATAACTCTTAGCATTTGCTGGATGGCGCTCGGTGCTCGGCTCCTGAGTCAAAATCCCATCCATAACTATATAATATTATTATAATGTAGCTAATATGGGCATATTGCGAAACTTCGCACGTTATAACATTTTATAACCAGTACAAACAAGTAAATTTTATCTAGAAGTGCATTAACACTTTTTATGATGAAAACTGGGTTTAGAAAAAATTTTGTTTATGTATGAATATTACTGAGGGTTATAATGTTACTAACAGTTGCTAAGCGTTGTAATAGTCGTTCTCACTCGATGGTTGTTACAGCGTAATTGCGTCTACTTCACTATCGTAAAGTTCAGAGGGTACGTAATAATTTTTTATAAATGGCCGGACATTCTTCGTTATTGATGTTAGGAATGCTATACTCATTGCGGTCGCAATACTGGGCAATCTGATGCCAGGCAATTGAAGGGTACTTATACGTTTGTTATTCTGTTAAAAATAAGGATTGCTATGTCTTTAAGAAATTATGAGAAGATAAAAAATATTGCCATTGTTGCACATGTTGACCATGGAAAGACTACTCTAGTCGATTGTTTGTTACAGCAATCAGGAACCTACCAATTAAAAGAGGGTACTGATGAGCGGATTATGGATTCCGGCGAGTTAGAACGCGAAAAGGGAATCACGATCAAGGCAAAAAATTGTGCGATATTTTGGAACGACACCAAAATTAATTTAATGGACACTCCTGGGCATGCCGATTTTGGTGGCGAAGTAGAACGCTCTCTCACCATGGTTGACAGCGTGTTGCTACTGGTTGATGCAGCTGAGGGCCCGTTACCTCAAACACGTTTTGTTTTGCTAAAAGCGTTAGAACGAAAGTTACGTGTTGCAGTAGTCATCAATAAAGTTGATCGACCCGACCAGCGAACCTTGGAGGTGCGTCGAGAGATCGAGGATCTATTCTTAGAATTGGCAGCGATGTTGGGTCTGGCCGATGGGGATTGGAACTTAGACATTCCATTTCTTTACGCTTCCGCAAAAGAGGGTTGGGCCAGTAGAGACGTTGACTGCTATCAGGACCTAGCAAAACGAGGGGAAAAATTAAAGCCGCTTCTCGATTTTATTGTTTCAGATTTTTTTCCATCCCCTGCTATTTCCCCCGGGGTAAAACTACAGCTATTGGTGTCCAATCTTTCGTATTCACAGTACTTGGGTCCACTTGTCATTGGTAGAATTCAACGAGGTTTTATTCGCAAGGGGGATAATTACGTAAGGGTAGGGGAAGCAAAGAACGGTAAGAATGGTAATAGCGGTAATAATGGTAATAACTGCAATACCATTTTTAAGGTTTCAGCAATAAAAGTTTTTGATGCTTTGGGTGAAACTGAGCGTGAGCAGGTTTTTGCCGGAGAGATCGTTATTGTTGCAGGTCTCGAGAATGCGAATATTGGTGACAGTATTTGTGCTTCGGACGTTGTAGAACCTCTACCTAGACTTAGGGTTGATCCTCCAACGGTGTCGGTGAATGTTTCTGTAAATACTTCCCCTTTTTCTGGAAAGGAGGGGAATTACCTCACATCTAGGCAATTAGAAGAATTTTTAAAGGAAAGTATTAGGATTAACGTTGCGCTTAGATACGAGCCCACTGATGATCCGAAAATTTACACCCTAAAAGGTAGGGGAGAATTTCAGTTGGCAATTGTCTTCGAGGAGTTACGGCGTAAGGGATATGAGTTCATGGTTTCTCGTCCAGAGGTATTGTTTAAAAAATACTCTGAATTGGGGGATGACCAGAGTGTAGCGTTAACTACCGAGGCATCTTCTAAGGATGACAACAGCGGCGATGATAGAGAGAAGATGTATGAGCCATTTGAGCAATTGGTTGTGGATATTCCTAGTAAATTTACCGGTATTGTGACAGAGGCATTGGCGGTGCGTAAAGGCCAGATGAAGAACATGTATTCAATGATTGGTGAGCGCACTCGGATTGATTTTGTAATACCTACTCGAGGGTTAATTGGTTATCGTTCTCAATTTTTAACCGATACTCGTGGCGAAGGTTTAATGTCCTCATTTTTTCTGGGATATTTTCCCTTTCTAGGAAAAATGTTGTCCAGACAAAACGGGGCAATGATTGCTGACCGTAGTGGAAAAGCGACGCCATATGCTTTATTTAATCTTCTCTCTAATGGGAAACAATTTATTAGACCTGGTGATGATGTATATGAAGGGATGATTGTGGGGGAACACACCCGTACAAACGATATTAATATCAATGCAGTTCGCGAAAAGCATCTTTCCAGCGTTAGAACTGCGGGCAAAGATGAGAACGTTATTTTACCACCGGTCAGAGAGATGAGCTTGGAGTTTGCTTTAGACTGGATTGAAAATGATGAGTGGGTGGAAGTAACTCCCAAAAAGATTAGAATTAGAAAAAAAATATTACAACAAAACCAGCGTTCGGTAATAAGAAAGTAGTGTTTAGTGGTATAATGGCACAAGCTGTCGTTACTACTGCCAAGGTTGTTAAAACTCATGTTGGGATGTCATATTTTAGAACGGTATATTGGAATGGCATGTTTGCACGTATGTTATATTGAGGTTTTATCGAAATAAACCATTTATGCCATTTACGAAAAGAATTTTTTATTATAACAGTGCAAAAGGCAAATGAAATTATATTGTTTCTTTGTATTGACCACCGATTCTGGTGCGTTTGTTTTGTCTGGCCAGTGTTAATACATGGTTTGTTGTTTTTTTAGTTTGGTTTTGTGATTTTTGTCGATTTGTTTTAGAAAAGGAGTTATTTATGGGTACTAGAAAAAAACTTTCAGTTATTGGGAACAGCTTCGGTCTGATTATTAATAGACCTATTTTAGAGATCTTGGACATAGATGAAAGTACTGATCTGGATATTTCTACTGACGGTAATAAATTAATTATTGAGCCAGTTAGAACAGACAGGCCAATCACTAGACCAAGAAAGAGTGAAGAAAGAATTAAACGTCAAAAGTAACATTTTAAATCCAATTATTCTAATCAATTCAATTAACCTGTGATTGATTTGTTGTCTTTATCATCGTTGCGGGGATCTTCTGTTTTTGTTGTGGATGATTGTGCATTTACGGCAGAGGGGGCATCTGCATTTGTGCTAGGATGTTCGGGTTCTAGAGATTCTGGCGACTCGGAAGTCGTTGCCCCCATTGTCTCTATTCCTTTCAGATTGTTTTTTTGCATAAAGTCCTTAAGGTTACCGATTGCAGAAATCATATATGTATTTCCGTCATCGTCCTCGTTATCTTGAGAATAGTCCTCGCCGAGAACAGTTTTGTTGATCTCGTCGACTACTCCGCGAATGATGTTGGAGTGTTCTGAGAGGTGTGCGCTGACGGTTTCGTTGCCTTCAGCTATTTTTAGGTTTTGCTTGTTTTGATTTTCGAAGTCGAGAATGCTCACGCTAATTTTTTTTATTAGGTCCTCCTGAAATACTGATGAAGCACTGATTTTGTTGGCCGTTTCTTTGAGAGAGGCGATGTTATTATTTATTTGATTAAAGATGGTTGTAACACCCAAACTATTTTTCAATCCCATGGATACTTTATTTTTTGTGTGGTCGATTAGTTCTTCCGTTATGGCATCACTAATTTCAATAATATTTTTTATTTCGCGAGCAGATTTTTCAACGAAAAATGCCAATTGTCTAATTTCTTGGGCAACTACGGCAAACCCCTTACCATGAGCACCCACTCTCATCGCCTCTATTGATGCGTTATATGAGAGAATTTTGGTTTGAATGGCAATCTCGTTGATGATTTTGGTTTTACTAGCAATTTCTTGCACCAATGTTTTTATTTTTTCGAAAGCGATAGTACTTTCCTGAATTTCTTTAATAGTACTCAGTAAGGTGTCAAGTGCCTTTTCTCCGTTATTGCACAGGCCATAAACATCGAGATAACGTTTTTGTGCATCAATAGTTATATTTGTGTTATTAGAACTAATTTGTGAAATTTTATTTAAGGCGTTAGAAGTTTCTATTGCGTAATTGGTTAAGTTAGATGCAAATTTGAGTAAATGCTTTCCTGAGACGTCCATATCTTGTGCCAGTTGATTCAATTCTTGTGATTTTGTGTTTAATTTTAATATTCCTGTATGGATATTTTTTATTGCTCTATCGACGAAGAAATAAATTATAGTCATGGATAGAATAAAAATTATAATATACGAGATGTATTGCAATCTTTTGAAATTTTGTGCAGATTTCAATGCTTCCTTATGGTCGTAGAATATTTCTAGTACCCCTAACTTGTCATTTCCGTAGTAAATGGACATAGAGAATCTTTCTGTTTTTAGATTTTTATTTTCTATATCGATTGCTGGTGGAGATGATACGGGTGCCTGTTTATTGTTGGTATTTACGTTTTGAGTGGGGAGCGCGATTTTTTTTTCCTCTCGTTCAAATAAAGCAGTAACTTTCCCCTCGTTGTCTAGTAGTTGTACTTTTTTTGCTTTGTAAATTTCTAGCAGGGCGTTTAAATTCACGTCGATCGTTTTTTGATCCACATTCCAAATTGCTAGTGCCAATGATGAGCTGAAAAATTTTGCCAAATCTTCTATCTTTTCATCTTGGCGTAACATGAATTCCGTCTGGATGAACTTTACCGAAAGGTATATTCCAATACCGAATATGATGAAAAAACTTAATCCTATCGATGACAAAATTTTGATTTTTATTCCGCCCATAAAAACCACTGATCCTTAAGTAAAATGATCGATAATTTAAAAGACGACATTAAATATGTATAAAAATTCTAAAAATTCCGAATTTTCCAAAAAATCAAATTTTTAGAATAATCAGTCTTAGAATAAGTCTAACATTTTTTGATAAATTTTTGTTAGGGAATATTCTTAACTGAATGATAGTTCGATCTTATTTAAGTGTGAATTTTATAAGCGACTTATTTGGTTATTTAAGAAATAATTTTAGTATAATTATCAACTACACCTCGATAGTTGGATAATATGGCCTTTGTCCCACAGATAATTTTGGGTTCTGCGATATTGATGAAAAATTCAGCGAGTAAGGTGCGCTGCTCTTCTTTTGCGCGCAGTGCGTCTATACAAAGGAGATAACTGATTAAGGTGTACGCGGACATTTCGGTCAATCTTCGCGCATGGTAATCTTGATATACAGAGTCTCCTTTTTGTTTCAAATGGTTAATGGCACTTTCAATATAACTGTGAAAAGAACGTGCCTTTTCAAAAAGAGGAATAATGGGCGCATATTCGTGAAGGCGATGGATTGTCTCATACTCTCGTAAACGTTCGCAAAAGGTTCCGCTAATTACTCCACTAATAGCTGCCACTATTTGCATTTGTGTGGTACCTTCATAAATATTCGTGATCCGAATATCTCGGCAGAGCCTTTCTATTGCAAAATCGGTGGTATAACCAACTCCTCCGTGAATTTGGAGTGCATCATAGCAAATCTTGTTTCCTGTTTCCGTAACAAAAAATTTTGTTAGAGGAGTTAGAAAGTTTGCTAGTCGGGTGTATTTTTGCAATTCCTGGTTCAGTTGTTCTTTATGTGATGTATCTGCTGTACGATGTGCAGAGTACTCTGCTCGTTCGAGTCTTTCGATTTTTTCTTCTATTCCCTCTTTTATGTCTACGATTTTAGCGGTGAAGTAAGCGGTGCAATGGCACTAACAGAACCTGACGCCGGTTCTGATTTGCAGGCAGTAAACCTCCGAGCATCACTGAAAGCACGGCCCACTGAAGAAGGTAAAGAGGAACAATGGTACCTAAATGGAGTAAAACGCTTTATTACCAACGGTTGCGGTAATATCCTATTAGTGATGGCACGCTCGGAAGCAGGATCTTCCGATGGACGTGGGCTATCACTATTTATTTATGAACGTGATGCTAATATGAAAATCCGAAGGATAGAGGAAAAATTAGGAATTCACGGTTCACCAACATGTGAGTTGCAATTTGACGACGCACCAGCGGAAATATTGGGAAAAAGGAGATTTGGCCTAATCAAATATACCATGTCGCTAATGAACGGCGCACGCTTAGGCGTATCCGCACAGGCAC
>JADGBS010000182.1 GCA_015231325.1 Oligoflexia bacterium
TTGTTCTCTTCGCTGCCGAATAATTTTCTGAAAACTAGATCAACTTTTGGATTGTATTTACCCATAAGTAACTTTCCTTTTTTTGCGTTTGCACGTGTCATCTTTTACTCCTTAAAATTATAGCTGTAGAAAAGCAATTAGGGAAAAGAATGTGCAATAAGGGAGTTAATTTGGTTTTTTCTAAGTGGTTGAATTTTAATGTTCTAGGTAAGGGGGCAGCGATAAAATTGTTGCATTGTAGGTACAGTCAGTCTGCGGCAGCGCCGCACTGCCGCTATCTTCTTTTTATAGAGGTAACCACACCCACAGCACAGAGAATGGTAAAAAATGCCAAGGTATAGTTAGAACTTTTTATTAATAATGGATAACGTTGGGCGGTAATTTGGGATGACCCGAGGAATATACTTAGAAAAGTAGTGGCAACTCCCATGCTTAACATCTGTCCAGTAAGACGCATGGTTCCTATCACACTGGAAATAATCCCATGATAGCGTTTTTCTGCTGATCCCAGAATTGCGTTCGTGTTGGGAGCAGAGAAAAGACCGATACCCACTCCTAAAATTGCCAGTGCTCCGCCGATATAATAAAAGCTGGATTGATCATTTAAAAGTGCCAGCGCTCCTATTCCTATCATTGAGACAAACATACCGACGGCAGCAATGATTGCTGTGTTGATTTTATCAGACAATAATCCTGCTAAGGGTGAAAAAATTATCATAAAAACTGGTTGCACCATTAGCACTTTTCCCACTACCTCCGGCGAGGCACCTTTAACGTGTTGTAAGTATAGACCCAATAAAAATTGCACTGCAAAAGTGGCCGAGTAATGAATAAATGCCGAAAGCCCTGCTAAAGATAGTTTTAGATTATCTCTAAAAAGATTCACTGGAATTAATGGATGCATTTGTTTCTGTTGTGAACTAATAAAATAAAACAAGATAAACAGACTAGAAACTGTCAGTAGCATGCCCCATGGTTTAGTGATATTGGAGAAACCCATAATCAGGCCAGTTATTCCTGCGGCGTATAAGAGCGGACCATGGATTGCAAATTTTTCTCCTTGAGCAAGCGGTTTATCTCTAGGAATATGCAAAAAAACTAGCAATGGCAAAGGTAAGACGAAAAGAGATATTAACCAGAAAATCCCATTCCATCCCCAACGCTCAGTAGCTATTCCCCCCAACAGCGGACCAAAAAATAATCCCAGATAAACGGCCACGGAATTAATCCCCAAAATTCTTCCACGCTGATGTCTAGGATAGTGACTGATTAAGATCGCCATTCCCGTACTAAAGATCATTGCCGCCGCAATTCCTTGAAAAAAACGCAACAGAATAAAAATTTGATAATTAGGAGCATGTATAGAAATAACGGAAACCAACAGATACAGCGACATGCCACCAAGATAAAATATCCGCTTTCCGTAGATATCTGCCAAACGCCCCATGGGGATTAAAAAAATTGCCGTACTCAATAGGTAGGTAGTTGCGGTCCACGCCAACAGCGAGGCACTCATCTGAAAATGTATTCCAATCGCTGGTAATGCCACATTCATTGACGTGCCTGTAAATGGGGCAATAAATGATCCCAAGGTAGCAATAACCAAGATTGGCCAGGCCGATGTTGTGGTTATTGTGGTCGTTGTGGTCGTTTCGTTCATGTATTTACATTGCTGTTCAGCAGACCTTCGGCAAATTTATCCGGCCTAACGGCATAATTGCTGAGACAAGCTTTTACGTTAAAATTTAATAAGTAGGATGTTATCCTGAGGGCGCATCCAACTTGTCTAAAAATATAAACATAACCAAAGTGTAATTATGATCAACCTTACTAGATTGAACGGGCAAACAATAGTTATCAACGTAGATTTAATTAAATACGTGGATTCTACTCCTGATACAAAAATTACTTTCATCAATGGAGACGTTATAATAGTTAAAGAAAAAATACCAGAATTAGTTGCCCGTACTATCGCTTATAAAAGGGCAATTTTTTCTGGTCTGGAAAAACTGATTATTAGTGAAGATAAAAAATAGTAGGCAAAAATTAGTAGGCAAAAAATAGTAAGCGGGAGGCAATATGCTTGATCTTACTAGTGTAATAGGACTCTTCTTAGGCATTTTTGCGGTGTTTGGTGGTGGGGTCATGGAAGGTATTAGCATAGTTGCGCTGATACAGGTTACCGCTTTTATTATTGTGGTTATGGGATCAGTCGGCGCGATGCTTTTAACTACCCCTGCAGATACGCTGGTCCTGGGAGTTAAGTTGACCAAAGATATTTTTATCTTCAACCTCAACCAAATGGAAGATTATGCAAAGGTAATTTTGGAGTACGCGGAGGTGGCACGCCGGGAAAGTATTTTGGCCTTAGAAAAAATGATCGCTGATGCACCTCATCCTTTTTTACAGCGCGCACTACGCTGTGCAGTGGACGGCTATGATCCAGACACTATCGCTGACGTGATGGAAGCAGAGATGAATCTTACTGAAGAGAAAGAAACCAATGTAGGTAAGATGTACGAGGCAGCTGGTGGATATGCCCCAACTATCGGAATTATCGGTGCGGTTTTGGGATTAATTCACGTGATGCACGGATTAGCACGAGGCGGAAGCACTGAAGAATTGGGGAACGGGATTGGTGTTGCATTTGTGGCAACCATTTATGGAGTGGGGTCAGCGAATTTGGTGTTCATTCCATTCGGTGGAAAACTAAAAACTAGGGCCGTCTATAATAAGCGACTGAAACAGATGATGTTGGCAGGAGTATTGGGCATAGTTCAAGGATTGAATCCTAGAGTGATAGAAGAGAGAATTAAATGTTATTATGCGAAATAATCGCGCGCGAAGTAATCGCGCGCGAAGTAATCGCGGTGAGGAATTAATTTATGGCAGCTGAAGAGAACCCAGGTGCTGGTGGCGGTGAGGCCGCTGGTAATGCCCACGGAGGAGGCGGTGGTGGACACGGTGGAGGGGGTAAACACAAGAAAGGTGGGCATGGCGGTGGCGAAGGACATGGTGAGGCGGTCAACCTTGAGCGTTGGTTGGTATCCTACGCAGATTTCATGACGCTACTTTTTTGCGTATTCACTGTACTTTATGCTATGTCGATAGTAGATAAAGCAAAGATAACTGAGGTCGCAAAAAGCGTAACCAAAGCACTCGGGATGGGTGGCCCATACGAGGCACGCATG
The DNA here is from genome assembly GCA_015231325.1 of Oligoflexia bacterium. Classification (GTDB taxonomy): domain Bacteria; phylum Bdellovibrionota; class Bacteriovoracia; order Bacteriovoracales; family Bacteriovoracaceae; genus JADGAN01. Next base: position 3,192 of record JADGBS010000182.1, read on the forward strand.
GAAGCAAGCAAAGACCTTGATCGTGGGGATATCTTTGATGGAACCGAGGGAGTTCTGGATAAAAGTGGTAAGGATATATTTCCTGATTCCACGTACAAACGGGTAGCACGTCGTGATCGTGTTGAAACGCCTAGTGACTTTGATTATAGTGGAAAAGGCAAGGATGCGAAGGACAGAGAGGGAAAGGGAGAAGGGGGGACTGCAGAAGGCGCTGCAGCACGTTATCAGCGTTTAAAAATGGAACAAGTTGCAGGGATGGTGGAAAAGGCGCTACTATCTACGCTGGATAAAAAGACTGCTGCTAAAATTGCTGTTGAAATAGTTCCTGGCATAGGTGTGCGCATCACTCTTCCCAGTAAAATGACCTTTCACTCGGGAGAAGCGAGTATTTTGGCTGAATTCATACCGACCCTAAAACAAATGGGAGAGGTGATTGAGCGTATTGACAATAAAGTATTAATTGAAGGACATACCGATAATGTCCCTATTAGTTCTGATCGCTATCCATCTAATTGGGAGCTTTCTACTTCACGGGCGACGGCGGTGTTACATTTCTTACTCTCTACTTTTAAGTTCGATCCTCGTCGCTTTTCTGCAGCTGGCTACGGAGAATATCAACCGATAGATGCTAACGATACGGATGCGGGCCGTGAAAAAAATCGCCGCGCAGTTATAGTGATCTTAGAGAGTGACAAGAAAAGGCCCAAATAGTGAATATTTTATTTGAACATAAAGGTATTTTACCAGTTAAACATTATGGAGGAACCGAGCGCCAAATTTACTGGATAATAAAACGTCTGAGGCAACTAGGGCATCAAGTATGGCTAATAGGACATCCACTCTCTAACGTAAAAAATTTAGGTGTGAATCTGATTGAAAGACCCAGTACAAATTGGTCGAAGGTCATTCCGAATAATATTGATATCATCCACATATTCAGCAAAACTGAAGAAGATTTGAATGAATATCCTCATTTGATCACCATCGGAGGAAATGGGCAGCTTGGAGAAATTTTTCCATTAAATACTGTTTTCGTTTCCAAGCAGCACGCTATCAACCATAACAGCACATCTTTTGTAAATAATGGTATAGATTTTGATGAATACCCTCTCTTAAATACAACAAAAGTTCGCAAATCATGGGAAAAAATATTATTCATGGCCAAGGCCAGTTGGAAAGTAAAAAATTTAAAATCCTGTGTATATGCTTGTCGTAAAAATAGGAAAAAATTACATATAGTAGGTGGACGATCATTTTTCTCTTATTTTTCCCCTTATATTTACTCACATAACCAGGTTAGTCAAAAAAGAAAGTTAGAGATACTGGCCACCAGTGATTTATATCTGTTCCCAGTTCGTTGGCATGAACCATTTGGAATCACCATATTGGAGGCATACTCACAAGGTCTTGCCGTAATCGGATCCCCTTACGGTTCTTTGCCTTATTTGATCGATAAAGAAACAGGGATCATTTGTAACAATGAACAAGAACTCATCGATGTCTTGGCAAATGACAGTGATTTAGCAACAAAATTTGATCCAGAAAAGATTAGAGAAAAGGCCACCACCTACTTTACCCTGGAAAGAATGGTGGATGATTACATAGATTTATACAAAAAGGTTATGCGTGGCGAAAAATTGAATGAGACTTACCCATCTTGGAAACTTTCACAATCACCGCAAACATTACTATCTTTTTAGTAGAGTGTTTAAACGCTATTCTGACCCGTTATTCTGAACCACTATTCTGACCCGGTCTTTTTCAGATCCTTCTCTTTGCTCTTTTGTGTGGTTGTAGCGGTGGCGGCATCTTCTTGTTGTTTTTTAACCATTCGCACATTTTGATTTAGCGTCTTAAACATTTCTGCTTCTTTTTCCCTTTCTTGTCGTTTGGATGCTAAAAACACATCATTAACCATTTGACGAATGGCACTTTTTTCCTTTTCTCCAGCAGAATGAATTACACAGCGGTATATAAAGTTGGTTTTGGTAACAGTTTCACTAATTGGAGTAATGCTAATATCAACTGGTATAGACATCAGATAAACAGTTAGTATGCGCAATTTTTTGCTACTTTCGATTTGCATTTCACTTTCAGAGATCGAAGTAATGGTTATGCTATGACGAATATAAACGAAGCTACGAGCATCTTTCTTCTTAAAATAGACTGTACGTTCTCGAATATCCGTAGGACGGACGCTGCGATAACGAGATGGATTAATCTTTTTCAATTTTTCGATTTTTTCTTTTAGTGACTTTTCTTCTGCCATGTCCCAATATTTGCGCGTGGCCGCTTCAAATTTACTAATTTTTTCATAATCAAATACCCCTCGGTCATGAATAATTTTTGAATATTTGAATTTACTACGAAAATATTCTGAATTATGGTAAGGCAGATTGCTGAGAGTGACAATGATTGGACTATAATTAGGAATTTTTTTGATGGCCGTAATCATATTTTCGAAAGAGACATCATTAAGGACTGGTAGCTGTTTTAAAATATTTCCTACATTTTTCAAATCAAAACCTTCAATAAAATCGTCGTGCTCTAATTTTTCTGGGTTAGCGTTCAGATCTGCCTCATTAGTACCAAATGTGTCATTGTTATCCTGATTGCCATCTGCCTTCGAATTTTTTTTATTACCACTCCCTTCATCGCTGGTTGTTGGCAAATCCAGATTGGACAAATCTGGATCAAATCCATATACAATAATATGAGGTTGATACTGCACTATTTCGTTATGATCTTCTTCTAAATAGTGCTGGAATCGAATTCCGATGGAGTAAGAGCGGTCTTTTTCGTGAATATCTTTTAATGGACGTAACCGTTTATCTATGACCAATACCTTACAGGTGGGGACGACCTGATCGCTGTTGCTGACTATCCAACGAGTAAAGTCCTTTTTGACTCTCAATATACTCTCTTTTCGTTCTTTTTCTTTTAACTGAACATCAACTTGACTCTCTCCTTCTGCAGGTGGTGGAACGGGGTCAATAAATTGATAGGTTAATTTATACCAATATAAAAAATCGTAATAAAGGTTACTATCACCTATCTCTTTCACAAGAAATTGCTTAGAAGGCACGATTTTAGTAAGTACGGGTACAGACACTTCTAAGGCATCATTTTTTTCTAATACGGCATTGCCCTCTAATAGGATATGATCCGCATTAATATACCTGATTCTTACACTTTCTAAAATATCCACTTCTTTTTTTGTTGCTGCCGTTGCAAACTTACAACGAATATTCTCTTTAGGGTACATTAACAGCAATGTGTCATAAGCGACATCATGAATTTCGATCCCCTTAATATGAGAAAGAAATATTCCTGATGCACTTATTTCAAGGATCTGTTGCTGCTCAGCGTTACCGTCTACCAACGCAATAAGAGTAATTTTCTTGGTAGAGTTAGAGCGTACAAATAACTTTCCCAATGTCATGGATAGTAGAGGATTTGCACCAAAATCCAAGTATATTACTCTGGGACTTAGTTTTATAATATACAAAACCTGAGTCGCTAAATTTTTAAAAGTATCTATTTTACGATGCCGATATACGATCGGTTTTCCTCCTGTGATGGCGTTGATCGACTGCTGCACCTGATTCCAATACCGCATGTCTTCGCCAATATACAAAATGATATCTTGCTTAGGACCATCTTTCTTTACATGATCGCTGGTGTTGTTCAAAGAATAATCCTCTGTTTAGTCGCATTAAAACAAAGTAAACACTCTTACTTTTATTTTAAAGGGAAAAAAGATTTTCGACAACACCTGTTCCAATTGTACTAGATAGGAAAAATCATAAGTGTTGTTGAATGATATACTCGCGGATGGCCTTCCCCAGGTTCAACAGATTAGGTTCCAAAACCTTTTTCATCATTTCTTCGACAAAAGGCATAGCACTTTTTACCAAAAAGCTAGGAACTCCGGGAACTTTATCAGGATGGACGATAATTTCGCAGGTAAGTTCAAGCTCGGTTATTCCTGGAGATAATTCGCGAAAATAATTTTTTCCGTGAGCATCAAAAATTTTTTCTGACCAAAAAGATTCTAACGTGTAATCCACTGTGTAAAGATTATTATCCCAAACTGCTCGATCTTTCCAAGAGAATAGTTCGCTCTTAACGAACCTTTTTGCTACATCAGGAATTTCCACTTTTGCATACCAATGATTGAGGACATGAGTCAGATTATCTGTCGCTGAATATCGATTTTCCACCAGAGTTACCTTCTCTATATTGGGAAGAGTGGACGCGATTAATGACAACTTATCCCGCACCAGTGTGTATACTTGATGACGTGGACGCTCAATAATTTCTTTATTTTCTAAAAGCACTACAATACTCTCCGTTTTTAAAATTTTAGATATTTCCCTTGAATTAAAGCATCGATTCTTTCATCCAACGGTGGGTGGGTGGAAAAAAGGGACAACCAACTGGATTTGTTAGAGATTTTTAAAGTACTAACTGCACCGCCGTCTGTCG
>JADGBS010000183.1:0-518 GCA_015231325.1 Oligoflexia bacterium
TTCCTGTCGAAGAAGTGCCAGTACCTGCTTTTGTTCTACCTGCACCGATGCTTCTGCTTCCGGTTGAAAACCCGCGTTATAACTTCGGTGTTATTGAGGAATTTGAAGGCCAGTTGTTAACCCCTTCCTTCGAAGAAATTGTTGCCTTAAATAGAGCAAGGTTGAGGGCATCATTGGTTGAAGAATTCCACAATGTGGGCCAGGGAGATTTTGTTGCATCAAAGGGAGTTATTTTTGATGAATTTGTTGATAGGGCGACGGATGCTGGTGTAGTTGAGAGAAATGCAGAAGGTAGACGGAGGGCACTTGAGCGTCTTAATTCCGATACTGAATTGAACCGACCAATTCAACCAATCCAACCACTGCTAGTAGCAGGCGCAGCAGCTGGCGCTGCTATGCCACGTCATGTGGCAGCACCAGCACTTCTTCAGGTCGGTGTTGTCGGTGGCCCGACAATTTATCTGCAAAATATGCGACGAGCTCACGTGGAGGATCGTGGAGCACTGATTGCTCAAACA
>JADGBS010000183.1:736-7639 GCA_015231325.1 Oligoflexia bacterium
TTATTTTGCTGAGAATTCGCAAGCGCTATTAGTTAATTTGATGGTTTTTATTGATGGTGAAGAACGAAATCGTGTTGATTTTAATCAACTTCGAGCTTATCTTGCCGCCGTTCAACTTCACCATGAATTAGCTCAAAATATAAATCATACTTTTCATACTTTGGACAGAAAAGCACCAATGCTACCTCCTAAAATTAGACGGCAGGTTGTTGAGCGCTTCAGGCAGCGCCTAATTGCTCTCTACAATGAGGTACGGCCGAATGTGGGTGAAGGTGCTTTAATTCAGTTTTACCTTCTAAGAAACGATCTTCCACAAATGGCCGATGACGTTGGGGGTGAAGTCGGAGTTGATGATCATCACTGTCCAGTATGTGACGACCTATTTAGTGTTGCTGCTCATGGTATTCATACTTGTCCTTTTCATGGAGCAGTTCCAGCTCCCGCAGCGGGAATGGCAGTACATGGTGGGGACATATATCCTCAGGTTAAAGCGCAAATTGAGTCAGGTACCCCTTTGGTAGTGAAGTGTTTTGATAATGCCCATCATGAGCTATTTTTACAAAAAGCGACATTGATCAATGCCGCTAGGAACGGTAGTGATCATCTAGATAGGGTTGCTGCTCAAGATTTTGCCGACAGGTGGGAATTATTGACACTTTTCGCATACCACGATGAGCTTTTACGTTTGCAGCGTGCGGCCGGACGTCATGAACCTGACTTACTGATTCGAAAAGTGTGTTCAACCCCAGATTGTGGTGTTTTGCATTTGAGTGCAGAACGAAATCATGATGGAGTGGTTCATTGTCCCAATTGTGAGTTGAATTATTGCTTTGATTGTGCACTACGAGAACATCGTGGACAAACTTGCGCACAGGCACAGGCGGCAAGAGCAAGAGGTGTGAGAGCAGACTATTTTAATCCAGAGGCCCAAATACGTCCATGTCCTTATTGTGGGACTCCAGCTGGCAAGAATGATGCCTGCAACAGTGTCATGTGTGCGGTATGTCTCAATGAATGGCATTTTATACGTGGGATACCTAGAGGGGTATATCTAGCACCAGGCTCTTCTTTTACGCATGATTTTAATGTGGAAGGTATGCCTGTTCCACCTCGTAAGTATCGGGTTCCTGGAGATGAGGACTACGTGGGTGAACACCAATTATCAGCTTTTCCCGCCGAGCAAGGGGAGATCAGATACCCAGAGAATATTCGTCGTGGTGCTAACAGATTTCATGAATAATTTGAAGAAGTAATTTGAAGAAATAATTTGATAAGTCAGATTTAATAAGTCAAAGTCAGTAAATAAAAGTTAATAAGTAAAAATGTAAGCAAGAGGTGGGGAAGTACTACTAAAAGTGCTAATCCCTACCTCTTAACTTAACTTAACTAGATCTCTATTTGCGAAAAGCAAGATTTATGGGAATTATTTTTTTTGATACTGCTATAGGGGAGATGGCCCTGGCCATTGGAGCGAGTGGGTGTTTGGTAGCGCTTTCTCTTCCAGAGAAGAATAGGACTATTCTTCGGGAGAGAATTGAGGAGCGGATTGGAAAAGCTGTTGTCTCTGATAATTACCTTGTCTCTTCTCAGTTGGTGAAAAGAATTACTTTACATTTAGAAGGCAAAAACCAATCGTTTTCAGATATAGATTTGGATTGGGGGGGAATACCTAAGCTGAGTTCGTTTAGGAAGTCGCTTTATGAGTATCTAAAAAATAATTTGCCGGCCGGAAGTACTATGACTTACGGAGACGTTGCTAGGGCGTTAGGACTTGTGGCAGCTGGTGGCGGAAGGGCCGTAGGACAGGCCCTGGCCCGCAATCCTTTTCCGTTGATTGTGCCTTGTCATCGGGTGATATCTAGTAGTGGTTACATTGGTGGATTCACGGCCTATCGTGGGGTTATCTTGAAACAGTGGTTGTTGCAAATGGAGAAAAAATGCATTTAACCATCTTATTATCTCTATCACCTATCCAGTCTGACGATCTTTGTTATTTTTTGTGTACCGTCAGTGGCCTCTATCGTTAATGTTTCCCCATTTAATTTTGCGGAAAAATTAAATACCTCTTCATCATCCGGAAAGTTGTATGGTATCAATTCTAAATTTTCCCCTGCCCCTAAATGGGCAAAGATATCTCTCAGTCCATTTTGTTCATATTGTGTAACTAGGTTAGCGGGAGCAAATATCAACGCTGTGAATCTTTTTCCGCGAAGTTGACTTATAAATGCGTTAAAGGCATCTGTTACAAAAGTTTCGCTACTTGAATGAGCAAAATGAAATTGTCTTTTTCCTTCATCGGAATAGGAAATATAGAGGCCAACCTGACAAAATATAATATCTTTTGTTTTAAATTGCGCAGGAGAGGTCGTTTCGCCTGTATTTACACTTGCCTCACCAATGGTAATAATTTTATTAGGAGAGCTTTTATGGGCGCATATTGATTTATGATTTTGCCAGTCCCTTGCCTGGCATTCTCGAGAACAGTAATGGACTTGTTTGCACCGACTACACTGCTGTGGGGTGTTTTTTCCGCAAACGTTACATTTTCCTTCTTGCGGTGTCGACAATTGTTGTGATGCATGAGCGTAGGAGATAAGTCCCAATAAGTTAGTCATGATTAAAAAAGTAGACACTAAGGCCGATGAAAATACAGTCGATAAAAATTTCATAAATAGAATCCTTTGTTAGTTTTGTTAGTAATGAATACTTTGTCAGGCATAAGATTATAACACCTAATCAGTACTGTATTGGTCAATTAATTTTTTCCATTGAAGTGACTTAATTATTCGCTCGCCTAGTTATAATGGAGCAGTTAAAATTGCTAATAGGTGTAGGTAGGAGGTCGGTTTAGGTTGATGGTGAACGTCTATCGATTTAAGGGGGATAGCTTTTTGCAGTCGCTATTTTCAACCAAAAAACTTCGCTTGTGTTTATTTCGAATGTTGGGAAGGCCGATTAAGATAAAGGCATTCCTGATCCTTCCACTAATTTATTTTATTCATATTCATGAGGTGGCCACCGTCGCCGTGGCCGCCATCGCTGCCGAAGATACTGATGATGAATTGGGCGCAGGTGCCACTGCTGTTTTAGTGAAAGAGCGCAAGATTACCCTTAGTGCGGTATTAGAACAGGGGTTGCGGGAGAATCCAGACGAGAAGTTGCGGCAATATCGAAAATTAATTTTAGATATTGATACTGCACAAAATCACGACGGATTTTGGTATCCGCAATTAGACTTTGTAGTTCATGGTGAAGAGCAGCGTTTGGGGACCCTGTTTTCTGGCAAGGGTAGACAAGGGGGAGTGGGGGCAACCATTCCCCAAGGATATGCGGGATTGGCAGTTCGAGATTATACTTTGTTTAACTGGGGTAAGGATTATCTTTTGTACCAGGTTAAGCAAGCACAGGTAGAACGTAGGCAGCAGACTTTGTTTGAACAAAGACTTAATCTGAAGCACCAGTTGATTGCGTGGTATTTTGAATTAATAAAAATTAAAAATTATGAGCAGATAGCTCGTGATTATGTTCGGCGTTCCACTTTTATTTATCGATTAAGTAGAGAAAAAATTGCTGCTAGGAAGATAGGCCAGCAAGAGTATTATCAGTGTAGAAATCAATATTTGTTAGCGCAACAGGAATATAATCAATCACGTATAGATGCTAAAAATAAGGATAAGGAGTTTGCTTTTATCATCGGGGATGCCCCTGATACCCTATATATTCCGCAAGAATATTTGTTATTTAAGCGCCTGCGTATTAACACCGAGGACGCTTTGCGTATTTACCAGGAGCACAATCCTGCAATAAAAGATCGCCTGCTTTATTTGGAAAATGCGCAGAGAAAATTTGAATTTACGTTGAAACAAAATATGCCGCTGCCGAAAATCACAGTTAATCTAGGAACCTACCTGCACACTTTTGGTAGTAGCGGTACTGATACAAGATACTCCACTCTGCGCATAGATAATGACCATAAACTTAGCGCTGCTCCTGGGGGAGATAGAATTGAGATTCGTGCAGGCATAGATCTGGTTTGGAATATTTTTGGAGAGAAAGGTCTTTTTAATACACGAGAACGAATGCATGCATACTACGATAAGGTTATTACCAAAATTGAATATGATAATGTCAAAGGAGAAATTGAAAATAATATCCGCAAAAAAATTCAAGAGATTCTAGAATTGGAAGAGCAGGTGAAAATAGTAGGTCCTTTGGCGGATACTGCAAAAAAACAGTATGACAACACTTTGGATAATTTTTTATCTTCAAAGGCCAGTTTCATAGAAATTAAAGACGCGTTGCTAAATTATAAAGCGCAGGAAGAACTGACTTTGAGGGTAAAATACAATCATTTAATGGCCAAATTAGAGTTGATAGGTTTCTTGGGAGTTGAAGAGTTTCCTGGAGAGAATTTTGAAGGTTTAGCGAGAAAGGTAGGAGATGAAGAATAGGAGATGAAGAATAAGATGGGTAATTATATGAGTTGTGACATTAAGTATAAAAAAATAGGTTACTTGCTAAGTTGTTTACTGCTGTGTATAAGCTTTGTAATTTACTTAAACCACTGTTGGGCACAAGATGAGACAACTGATACATCGTCAGCGCCTGCCGCCTCAACAGAAACGCCTGCTGCTGTCTCCCCCGCTGATTCTGTACCTCCTTCCCTACCGCCGCCATCGGCGGAGTTGCCAGCGGATTCCTCTACCCCACCTTCTCCACCTTCTCCTGATACTGATGGGGAAGGGACAGCACAGGTTACGCCGCCCTCCGCATCTGCTCCATCAGGTGATACTGAAGTGGCCGCCACCGCTACAACAGATATAGAAAAAGCTGAAAAAATAGATGTGGATGGGCCGAGGGATACTGGTGAGGAAGTAGTGAAGGTTCGGCCCCAGAATGACGAAAAGCGCTTGAGCAAAAAGCATGGCAGATGGAAGAATAAGCGGCCGGCGCAACAAGTTGCGGCGCAAGAAATTGCGGCGCAAAAAGTTAAAAGTCAAAAAGGTAAAGTTAAAGGTAAGCTTGGACAGCGACAAGGAAGGAGCATTGAGGGTATTGAGGGTATTGACGAAGATAGTAAAAAGAAAATATTTAAAATGGATCGTGTAGATGATGAGTTATACATCGCAGAAAAAAACCCACTAACGGGTGTTTACGAAAGCAATTATCAATTAAGTAAGGATGGTAGTCGTTGGTCATTTTCATTGCAAAGTGATGCAAATTTGGCAAAGGCAAGTGATTTATTATCATTAGAACTTTCATATGCAAAAAACTTGGAAGTATTTTGGCTGGAGGGGGCCGCGGGAGTGACCGATGCTAAATTTAAATCTATTGCTAATGCCCCTAATCGGATGTCGCAAAATGTAAATGCTGAAGTGAATGTTTTACGACCGGGAGGAGATAGTTTGCGTTTATATTCATTGGGATTAGGTATCGGTTATCGATTTCCCTTTCCAGAGACATTAAATGTTTTTAATTTTATTAATCTTTTTCAAAATGCCGCTTTTTTGGTTACCTATAACTATTTAAATGACACCTTCACTAAGAATAAATATGATGGTCCTGGTTTAAGAGCAGACTATGGCATCCATAAAAGATTTGCATCTTGGGGACATGTTGGTTTGCGACTTGCTTATCATCTAGCAGAAGTTTCTCGCCCAGAAAAAGTGGTTGCTGAGGTCGGTGATGATCGCAAGCTATTTCTTTCTTGGTTTTCTGCAGGTGCAGATCTGGCGCTCTATCCATAGTTCAATAAGAAAGCTCTTATACAATTCGTTGTGTTAATAAAATAATTAATTTTTTATCTATATATGCCTACTAGATATATGCCTACTAGCGTTATCATTGGGTGAGTATAATTATCTCTTCTATTATGATTTTTTTGGAGTTTTTTGCAATGAGGTCTTTTAAGAGGTCTTTAAAGAACAGCGTTTTTTCTTTTCTTCAATCATTAATAATCTTCATTACTTGCGTCGCTTTGCTTACACCGCTAGCGTTTGCTGCAGATGATACTGGTGAGAGTGAGTTACCTGCTGTCAGTGGAAAGAAACGCCCACGGGGTTTATCGGAGGAGGAGTTGCAGATAGAGAGTAGTAGCAGGTTCTCGAAGGCATTGAAAAGGGAATCGGATCTATCTCCAAAAAATATTGAGGACGAAGCACAAGATAAGGCAATCACCAGAGCAATCGCCAGGGTAAAGACAAGGGTAATGGCCAAAATAAAGAATGCACATGGGGCGGCAGCGGCATCTGCACCTTCGGCGTCAGGGGCGGCACCTAATACGGATCTTAAGAGTCTTTTTAGAAGAATGTGCGACCTGGTCGAATTTTATCAAGAAGCAACTGGTGTTGAATATATTTATGAGTCGCAATTTAACCAAAAAGAGGGAGCTTATCTTCATCAATGGAAATCTATGTTTTGAAGGAAAATTAATTGCAAAATGACGTCAATAAAAAACAGCTACCCAACTAACAGAAAATGCTATGGCATAACATGAAAAGTAGTAATTATATATCTCTTCGAAAAAACGCAGAAAAAATACTGAAGAACTCTTTTCCTCGAAAAGGTAAAGAAAATTTCAATGAATTAACTTCTGAAAAATTAAAAAAATTGCTACATGAACTTGAAATTCATCAAATCGAACTTGAGATGACCAATGATGAACTCAAGAGAACTGCGGATGAACTTGAAACCTCCCGTACTCGCTACTTTGAATTATATGAGTTCGCTCCAGTAGGGTATGTCACTATCAATGAAGAGGGAGGGATACTTGAATCTACACCCCGTCGCATAATTAACTTCACTTTTTGAAGTGTACTGATTGTGCTAACAAGGGGAATGAAAAAGAAAAAATCATTCTCAAATTGGCAAGAGGCCCGTAGACTCCAAGGTATTGATCTGTTT
>JADGBS010000184.1 GCA_015231325.1 Oligoflexia bacterium
TAGAAATTCAAAATGAAGAGATGCCGGTAATAGTTTTTTTTGAAAAACTCTACCAAATCATTATTCATGAATTAAATCATGCAACTCGTGGAACAGATTTTCTAATGCATATTATTCTTGATTATATCATTGATCGAAAATTACATATAATTGAAAATTTTGAGGATGAACTAAATAATATTGAAAAAAGTATTTTAATGACACCTTTGAAGTTGAAATCGAAAACGTTAATGAAAGTCAAGCGAGATCTATTTGCAATGAAAAAAAGCATTGTCCACGAACGTGAAATGTTATTACGAATATGTCGCAGAGATTCTCCGTTTGTTAGTGAAAAAGCGATTTATCACTACAGAGATATTTATGATCATCTTACTAAATTTTATGAATCAACTGAAAATCTAAGAGAAATGATTTCTTCATTGATGGAGATGTCATTCTCCGTAATGAATAATCAAATGGCCATTTTGACGATGAAAACTAATCATACTGTTAGGCGACTAACTTTAATTACCACAATTTTCATGCCCCTTACCTTGTTGGCCGGAATTGGGGGAATGTCAGAGTGGAGTATGATGACAGGGTCGCAGAATTGGAAAATATCGTATCCAATCTTTATTGGGGTTATGATTGTGATTGGTTTTTTAAATTATTTACTACTTAAAAAATATGATTCAACTGATAAGAATTAGTCTTTTTAGTGAGTTGGACTAATTAGTGAGTTGAACTAAAAGGATCTATTTTGAAATTAAGTTATTATTAGATGAATTACTCAATACTTCCTTCTTACCATAAACACACTATAGTCTTCCACATAATGATTACGGGCAGGAAGACGAGGCGATGAGTCCGAAGTCTGACGAGCCCGTAATCATTATGTGGAAGACTATAACACTAATTTCTTAACTTAATGTTAGCATCTCTGGTTTTATCAGCATAACGATTCCAAGAAGCAGCATTAGCAGGCCACTAATCAATTTTAGTATTTTACCATGATGTTCAGTCATTTTGTAGTGACCGAGAGTTAGTGTGAATATTCCTACAATAATCGCAAGAGGGACAATGTAAGCAATATTGTAAATCACCATATAAAGATATTTCCAGGAAACACTCACGCTTCGGTCTGCAAGTATTTTGGTGAATATAGCAGGCAACCCAATAGTACATCCAAGTTCAATAAGATTAACAAATATCGCCAGCAGGATTGTTCCTACAATCGCTGAATATAGATTTTGCTCTTGCATGATTTTACGAATTTTCTGAGCAATTTTAGGTTTGGTGCTCTCCGGAATCATCAAAGAAAATCCTTTTTTAAAAAAGAAGATTTCCTTAATGTTAATTAGTCCCATCAAGATTGCCGCTATTGCCAGTATCCATCTAATGATCTGACTGTATCCAATGACCGAAAATAAACTGAACCAAGCGCTCATAAATGCAAAATATACTACTCCCGAAGCAATTACAAAAATGCTGCCAATTAATAGAATTCTTTGTTTTGAACGAGTATGGATCAGTAATCCCAAAAGAAACATTAACACCCACATTGCGCAGGGATTAAGTCCATCTAGGAGGCCAATTACAATGCTAAAATTTAGCAGTGAAATCTGATCTACCCTCATAGTGCCAAGAATGGGGACTTTTATTTCTTGATGATAATTTTTAGAATTACTTTTAAATGTTAATGACTTGATTTCATCGAGGAGCAAACAGCATGTTTGATTTTTATAAAATCCTACAAAAACTTTATCTCCTATAAAAAATGTAGGTACTCCAGTAACGGAGACATTATGTTGGGCAGCTGTTTTTTCAAATAATGTTTGATTGGCCTTAATTTTTTTTATCTCATACAATTGAATAGTTACATTGGGAAAGTGTCTTTTTAATTCAGGAATCCAAGACAATGCCTCATGACAATGAGGACAATCGAATGAATAAAACATTTCAATACTTATAAGGGGGGCGTTTGGTGGAATGGCCATTATCTGATGGCGCATGAATGACGAAGTTGATTCATTGCTTGCTATTTTGCTATCGTCAGCTGAAGAATTTGGAAGGTTTTTATTTGAGGATGGGGGGGAATCTTGTGGACTACTAGTTATTGAACAAGAGGATTCTTCTCTTGTATTTATTGCGCAAGAATTTTCTGAAAATGATTGCGAGATGGGGAAACATAACGTTATAATAGTGAGGATTGAAAAAATTATTATTTTCATAGATTAATCTATTTTACAATTAAATTTTTGCTAGTTCAATTTTTTTGCTTAAACGAAACCAAATTTTTTCAGAGGCCAGTTCTGTGGCTTCTACAACACTCTTTGCGGGCCCTTAGAAAGAAGTTTTAGTTCAATTCGGCACTTTTTATCAACCCCTCCTTTAGTTGGTCCATTAATGTCTTCGATGGTAATTTTGACGGTGTTTATTTTTTCCTCTAATGTATGAAAATCTTCGCGAATCAGATCACAAATGTAGTTATTGATCTCCTTATTTAGAAATAGATTTTTACTAAAAATTGAAACCTTCATAAATACTCCTTTGTAATGACTATGGCGTCATTAGCGTTTTGTTTGATCGTAACAAAATTTCGAAGGAAGATAAAATAGATATTTGGGGGGCTTTTAATCTAAAAAATAGAATCTATTTTTGGGGTGCCTTTCGGTAGTCTTAATCATTTAAAGATTGTTTTTTATATTTTAAGGCCAATTAAATTACAGAATTTTTCAGAGTACTCCCATCAATCCTTTAATAGAAAACATTATCCCAGAAGCTCCTAGTGCTAATACGCATATCAGTGCATATTTTTTCATCTGCATTTTCTTCACCAATATTCCTAATGCTCCAATTACTAGTGACAACTGAAAGAACAATGATGCCATGTCAAATTTGTCTCCGGCCCATGACAACTTTTTTAAGTCGCGCTCTAATTCCTTGGCACCAACTACTTGTCCCAACTGGCCATCAACTTCTTGAACCCAATTTTCTTTACTGACCGTATTTGAACCCAGCATTATTTCCTGTTTTTCTTTTTGATAGCGCTTAAGATTTTCTTGCAGGTTTTGTTTCTGTTCCAAAAAAGAAGGGACTATATTCTCTTTTATTATTCCGGATTTGATCAGTATATCGAACATATCGACCTGTCCTTTGACTACATACTCTTTAATGCTTTTAGATTGGTACCACATGAATTGGTTGCTCTTTTCGTTAGTAAGCATGATTTCATCATCACCGTAGCGTCCACCAATTAGGTCGTTAATCGCTAAGCATGACGCTAAAATGGCCATAAAAAGTGCAAAGATATTTTCGTTACTATTTTCCCAGTACGCGCGTATCTTTGTTATTACGGAAGTAGATTGATCATGATTAGTATCTGTTTTAGATTCCGGAATGATATCGATGAACTCATTTTCTTGTCCGGCAGCACCAGTTGTTTCGGTATTCATAAAACCTCCTAGTTAATAAAAATATCTATTCTGCCGTTGAACCGCTTGGGGCATTTTTTCTGGTTCAGTGCAGATATTAATATTTGCGCCAACAAATACTTCTTTTAGGATATCGTTCACAATCGTTCTTAGTCGATATGATTCTTCGAGAGAAAGTTTGGAATTAAGAATTAAATTTAGTTCAATAAAGCGAGTATTTCCTGCCTTTCTAGTTTTTATATTGCGATAACCTTTGATTTCAGGATGGAGGACCAGTAGTGAATTAATAGTACTTTTGATTTGCTCTAACTCTTCTTTGGGAAGTTGAACATCAAATAGATCTTTACCCGCCTTAACCGTTAATTCATAAGCGGTCTTAATGATTAAAAGCGAGACAAAAATAGCGGCCACAGGATCTATCCAAGCGAAGTTATTGGTCGGATAAAATTTTTCAAGAAAGAAGATTGCCACTAAACCAATCATCACTCCAATGGAGGTATAAACATCAGTTCTTAAGTGCCAGGCATCAGCTTCCAGCGCTATAGAGTTACTTTGTTTGCTAACTTTGAACAACATATGAGATACTACAATGTTAGTTATCGCCGAAAATAGCATGACCGCTATTCCCAAACTAGTTTCTTTGAGTGGTTGCGGATTAATGAATTTATGTATCGCCTCATAGATAATCCAGAGCGCGGCAAAGAAAATCAAAATCGCCTCGACTGTTCCGGAGACATTTTCGAATTTACCATGACCGAAGGGGTGCTCTTTATCTGGTGGTTTATTCGATTTTTTTACTGCGAATAAAGCGATTACGGATGCTAGCAGATCGATTCCAGAATGTATCGCCTCGGAAATTACGGATACTGAACCCATGGTAATTCCTACGGCAATTTTGCTAATCACCAATATGCTATTGGATACCACTGAAAGTGTGGCCACAAAAATTTTTTTATTTTCGATACTGTGAACTGTAACCACAATAATTACCTTCCTGTCCCCATCCATATTTTACTTAAAAATTGATTGGCAATATCCACAATTCCTTTTGCCCCATTTCTGCTAAGGTATTCAAGTGTTGATCCAATCAGTGGAAGTAGGGAAAATAATAATGTTATTACTAGAACCATCAGACATACCACCACTGCGATAACTGCGGCCAATATTCTTTTATCGCGTTGGAGGAAATCATAAACTTTTTGAAAAACGTCTATATGTTTATTATAACCATGTCCATGTCCATGTCCATGTCCATGTCCATAACCTTGTCTGTATCGTGGATCATATCCCTGACCATGAGTTTGATATGTTCCATTGCTGTACTGTTGGTTAGAGTGATTATTGCGATAATTGTCGTTGTGGCCGTTATTAGGATTGTTCGGGGCGTTGTTCGGAGCATGGTGCTGGCGATACTCTCTATTGTTTTGTTGATACGGGTAATGGGTTTGATCACCTCGATTGTGTTCACGCCCGTGATGATCATCGTGGTGGCGGTGATCATCATCTTCAAATATACCAAATAGTCCGTCACCATGACTGCCATGATCATCATTCCTTTTGTGATGTTTGGATTTATCAAAGATATCAAAAAAATCTGAACTCATTTTATTACTCCAATTATTACTTCAAGATTAATTAATATTCTATTTTTTGATACTAAAAAAATTAATAGGTTGATTCTTTTAATTTTTCAATTCTTTCTTCCAGCGGAGGGTGAGTGGAAAATAAGCGCATTATACCAGAAGAATGACTAGAAATTTTTAAGGTTTGTAATGCCGGTTGGGGTTCTGCTTCCATCTCTCCGAATACACGATTGAGGGATTCTAACGCCAGGATCATGTTTTCTTTTCCTGCTAAGCGCGCACCACCCTTGTCTGCGCGATATTCACGAAAACGAGAGAAAAATGCTACCACCATAGAACCCAAAATCATAAAGACGATTTCTAATCCTATCTGCACGACGTAGAACATAAATGGAGTAGAATTATTACTGGAAGTTTCTTCGCTATCATTTTTACTGCCACCCATGGTAACTGCGTAAGCGATTACTCTCGCCAAGAACATAACGAAAGCGTTCACTATCCCCTGCACTAAAGTCATGGTTACCATGTCGCCATTAGCGATGTGAGCAACTTCATGGCCCAAAACTCCTCGGATTTCATTTTTATTCATTCGCTGAAGCAGACCGCTAGAGACCGCAACTAGTGCTCTCGACTTGGTTGGACCAGTGGCGAAGGCGTTGATTTCTGGTGAGTCATATATACCCACCTCCGGCATTGCGGGAAGTCCAGCACTCTTGGCCAATTGGTGAACGGTGTGAACCAATTCTCTTAACTCATAGGCAGGATTGTCCGGGGCAATAATTTCCACCCCCATCATCCATTTGGCCATAATTTTTGAGAGCGCTAGAGAAATGAATGCACCGCCCATTCCCCAAACCAAGCAATACATAGCGAGCGAAGAATAATCTAACCCAAATCTAGTGAGATATGGTTTAACTCCGAGAATATTTAGAATAAGGGAAAGAGTTATGACAATTAATGCATTAATTAGTAGAAACAAACCTATTCTTTTTAACCACATCATAAGATTTTATCTCCAGAATAATAATGAACGCACGTTAATCTAACTTCTAATCTAATTTTGGATACCTTAATGAATAATTATATCAAGGTAAACGGCATTGAAAAAATAGATAATTTAGCGTATATTGATTGAAAATATCGAACAATAGGTTCCCGGCCGGCCTCAAAAATGACTAGTGCCGGTTTTTTTGCTTCGGGGAATAGCTGGAGATGAAATTTAGATGGAATTTCTCAATTACCACCACCTACTTTACTTTTATCTAGTGGCCAGAGAAGGAAGTGTATCAAAGGCATCAGAGATTTTACGGCTTTCGCAATCAACAATTTCTACTCAAATACGTACTTTGGAAGATCAACTGCGGATTAAGCTTTTTAGAAGAGTTGGGCGGAAGATTGCAATCACTGAGGAAGCAAAGAATGTCTATACCTATGCAGAAGATATTTTTAAGTTGGGGCAAGAACTTATTTCGGTATTACACCATCATAAATCAAAGGGGTCGGTGGAGGTCAAGGTTGGTTTTGATCACTCTTTGTATAAGATGGCAGGATATAAACTTCTATCCCCACTATTCCATCATAAAGAGATAAAACTTATTTGTTACGAAGATTCATGTGAGCGGTTAGTACTAAAATTGCTCTCTCATGATTTAGATATTATTATAACCAATTCTCCAGTGGCCCCCCAAGCGAACATCAAGGTATTTAATCATTTACTAGGAGAGTCACCGGTGGCGATATATGGACATCCAAAATTATTAGTAGATTCCAAAATTAAATTTCCAGAAAATTTAGATAAAGCTCCCTTTTTATTGCCGACCAACAACACCACCCTTAGGCGATCACTAGAAGAGTGGTTTATAGCACGAAAAGTATTTCCAAATATAAAAGCAGAGATAGAGGATAGTGCTTTAATTAAGACATTTGCTAGAGAAGGGATCGGATTTATGGCATCGCCTACTTGGGCGAAAAGCGAATTGAAGCGCAGTTATAACCTGGTTCAAGTGGGATTGATGACTGGCATAAAGGAACTCTACTATTTGATATCGGTTCAGAAAAAAATAAATAATCCAATTGTGCTCCATCTGGTTGAGGAACATAGAAGTCAATTGGACAATAAGGATCTGTGACGGATAAACAGTTTACTATAGTCTTCCACAAAATGATTAAGGGGCAGGAAGACGAGGCGAGGCGCCGAGGCGTACACAAACGTACGTCGCAGGCGATGAGTCCGAAGTCTGACGAACCCCTTAATCATTGTGTGGAAGACTATAGACAGGAGTTTTATGTTTCGCTTGTTGCCGATTGTATACTTATATTAACTATTTATCTTTGTTTTCGAGTGCGAACCCTTGTTGTAAAAAAAGCATACCAGTGGATATTAACAATATTTTTTTATCTAATGAGTTTCGTTTATTGAATAGATAACATGCCCTAGGTAGTTCCACATGGACCCGGTTAATGGACAATCCTGACTGATATGCAATTTAATAATTTGGGTGTAACCGGTCTTCCGCACCTGCCTAACCCCTCATTTTCATAGGAGAATTGGCATATTGTTCTTGCTAAAGTCCCCCTTTTTTTTCCATAATGGAATCTTCAAAAAACACAAAAAAGGGGGAGA
>JADGBS010000185.1 GCA_015231325.1 Oligoflexia bacterium
ACATCAATGTTATTTTTTTCATATTCCAATAGCTCATTCAATTGCCCGTCATTGCTATCGCCTTTGCTAGGACTGGCGAACATGGAGTTTAGCTCGGGGTGTTGTGCAGGGTGGTTGTAGTTGTATAGCAAAAAAAGCGAGAGCAGAAAGATCGCTACCAGTACGATCCTGGTTTTAGAGTGGTGACCTATCCCAAAAGTACAGGACGGAGTGTTAATTTTCATTTTTTTGATACCTCATTTTCTAAAACGGCTTATTTTGTTTGAATTTAACTGATTTTTGGTTAATCCTAGGGGTTAATCCTAGGGACTGAAATTATATAGTACTTAACTCGAATTTAACTCGAAAATCTTGTTTTTTTAAACATATTTTTGATGTACGGCCTACAGTTTTTTGCTGATGGCAAAGACCAGGGGCCGCGGACGGAGTCTGCACTATGATTCAAAGAAAAAAATTAAAATCGTTAGTACTGAGAAGAAAGAAAAAAAAAAATGCTAGTCAATTCCAAATTTCTTACTATGATCGAAAAAATAAACGGATGGAGCGTGAATTAATATGTGGGGGCGGGTTGCTGCGCTTTTTGTACGAGAGCAGAAAAGGGCGGCCTTGGGCCGGGATCTTGTCTCATTGTCTATTTAGTAAGCTTTATGGCGTATACCAAAATAGTCCACTTAGCAAAAAGGCCATTCCTGGATTTATCAAAAAATTTCAGATTCAAATGGAGGACTACCTACGAGAGAGTGAGCGACAACACCGGGAAGAAATTCCCTACCGCACTTTTAATGAATTTTTTATCCGCAAATTTAGGGATGGCGCCAGAACTTTTGTAAAAGATAAGAAATTGATGCCCGCTTTTGCGGAGGCCAAGTATTTGGCCTACTGTTCTATGGCGGAAAACGAGGCATACATGATTAAAGGTCGGCAACTTTCTATTGGTGATATTTTGCTGAACAGTAAGTGGGAAAAAGTATTCCGTGACGGACCAATAATGATTGCTCGACTCAGCCCGATAGATTATCACCGGTTTCATTTTCCTGATGATGGAGAATTTCTGGATTATTACCAATTATCAGGTAAACTTCACTCCGTAAATCCAGTAGCACTAAGGCGCAAAAGGAATATTTTTGCGGTCAATGAGCGACAAGTTAGTATTCTTACAACTAAAAATTTTGGCAAATTGGCCTACGTGGAAGTAGGCGCGTTGGCGGTAGGAAAAATTCGCCAAACTCATGCAATGTCCAAAAGTTTTAAACGTGGTGATGAAAAAGGATTTTTCTTATTTGGAGGATCAACTGTAATTTTGATTGGCGAGGGAGGAAGAGATAAACAACCACCGCGATGGTTGCCAGATCAAGATTTATTGGATATGACTTCAAAAAAAATTGAAACTTTTGTGCGTCTGGGTGAGAGGGTGGCCCATGTGGTTACGCAGCGCCCTAAAATAATAAGTGCTAGCTAAATGATAAATATTAGGCACTAAAGGTACTAATTGTATGGAAAATGGGACATTTGGCCTTAGTGATTCAGATGAGTTTACGAATTCTGGATCCAATAACGCACGAGGACAGGTCAATATCAGTGCCAGTATCAACACCAATACTAGTCCCTATACTAAGATTTTAGGGGTGGTTGAACGGATTACTTATCATAATTCTGATAATGGTTGGTCTGTTTTGCGAGTTTCGCCTCAACGTTCTTTAGGGGGAGAAATACATTATCACTCCGGATCTGGACGTGGGGGAAAATTTGCAGGTGTGAATGGAAATTTAATTACGGTGGTTTTGACGCACACTGAGGTACACCCTGGTGCCACCATGGAGTTTACGGGAGAGTGGATAGAACATCGTGAATACGGTTGGCAATTTCGAGCACAGCAAGTCTCTGAACGACGTCCAGCGAATGTGGCCGCACTAGAAAAGTATTTGGGTTCAGGGTTAATTAGTGGAGTGGGGCCGGCAATTGCCTCCAGAATTGTGAAGCATTTTGGAGACAAAACTTTAGAGGTGTTTGACGGCGATATTGATCGACTACTGGAGGTGGAAGGTATTGCGGATAATAAGCTGAGGCGTATTCGTGACTCTTGGTTGGAACATCAAGAGGTTCGCGACATAATGATATTTTTGCAGGGTCATGGAATTAGTACTTTGTTCGCTGTTAAGATTTTTAAAACCTATGGAAATAAATCCGTAGAAATTGTTTCAGCTAACCCCTACCGCTTGGCCAATGATATCTATGGAATAGGTTTTTTTTCTGCTGACAAAATTGCCCGCAATTTGGGTTTTGAAGAAGGGAGTGCAGAGAGAATTTGTGCTGCAATACGACATGCTTTAAACAGTAGTCGAGATGAAGGACACTGCTATCTCACTGAGGAGCAGTTATTCACTACAACTTGTGAATTATTAAAACTTGATTTGTCGCTAGAGAGCTTTTTATTTCATTTACAAGGGATGGAAGAGCGGAATGAGTTGCGCACGCGTAATTTGGGACAATTACAGCAGCGTTGGAAAAGGAGTTTGGGAATTCATTCAGAACCTAAGGTCGATGATTTAGCTGAGAGTGCCTCTGAGGAGGGGGCGGCGGAGCGACCCGAGGCGTTAAAGGGATATTACTTTCCTTCGCTATTCTTTGATGAGGCAATAGTGGCCAAGCGGATTAAAAAGTTGCTCTCGCGGAAAATCAAGGTCGATCAACCGGGGTTACAACGCTTATTAGATAAAGCAGTGACAAAATCGGGGATCATATTGAGCGAAGAGCAACTAGAATGTGTAAAAAATATTTTGGCCTCCAGTTTTTCTATTTTGACCGGTGGCCCGGGGTGTGGAAAAACTACAACAACTAAGGTCATAGTTAAGTTGCTATTAGCAATGGGTAAAGCGGTGATCCTGGCGGCCCCCACCGGACGGGCGGCACAGCGCATGACAGAGGTGATTGGATTGGATGCCAAGACCATTCATCGTCTCTTGATCTGGAACCCAGCGACTCATAGTTTCAAAAAATGCGCAGATGATCCTTTGGAAGCAGATTTTTTGATTGTCGATGAATGTTCGATGTTAGATATCTCTCTAAGTGCGGATTTACTGAAGGCGGTTTCCGATGAGACGCAGGTGTTGTTTATTGGGGATGTGGATCAATTACCAGCGGTGGGAGCAGGAAATGTGTTGAAGGATTTAATGGCAAGCAGGCACGTTCCATATTTTGTGTTAACTAAGATTTTTCGTCAGGCAGAACAGTCATTGATTATTAAATATGCCCACGAGATTAATAAAGGATTGATTCCCAAAATTGAATCACCGATTCGTTATCCTGCTGCATGGACTCAACAGGGTATAGATTGTTTGTTTATTGATTCAGAGGAAGTAACTAAGGAACAGATGGGCTTTATTTTGAAAGCACGGAAGTGGTTTCAGTATTTAAAGGATAACAATGGAGGGAATGGGATAGCGACGGAAAACGTGGAAGGACTTGGGGAAGGATTAGTGAAACGGTACGACTCTAAACGAGGTGAATACTGGCAAAAGGCCTGGTCTGATATTAATGGCGATTTACTTTTGGAAGAGTTGTATACACCACCGCCATCGCCAGAAGAGCGGGGGGGGACCGCATCGTTATCTATTCCTAAAAAGTTAGAGCATGTCGATTTAAAGCGACTGTCGCTAGCACAAGAGGATGGCCGACCTCAGGAAACTAAAGAGATCGAAGAGATTAAGGGAGTCCTAAAGCAGGTGCACCCGTGGTCGATCATCAACTATGGAATGCGTACTTTAGATATGATCAAAAAACTTTATGGTGAATTTATTCCTAAATATTTAGGGGCGTCCACAGAAATTCAGATTCTCTCCCCCATGCTAAGGGGAGGAGTGGGCACTATTGCGCTCAATCAAGAGTTGCAGTCAACGTTTAATCCACTGCCTGCTGCTGCCAGAGGTGCGGAAGATCCTGCATTGCAGATCGCAATTGGCGATCGAATGTTACGAAAAAACGACAGAGTGATTCAGCGAAGAAATAATTATGAATTAGGAGTTTTTAATGGAGATATTGGAATTGTAGAGGCATTAAATGGGGTGACCGGTGAATGTACTGTACTCTTCGACTTTAAAGGCAAGCATAGTGGTGAATTGACTTCCGGAAATATATCCTTGATTCCAGGACGCAGAGTCTTTTATAAGCGAGAGGATTTACTAGATTTGGATTTGGCATATGCAATCACTGTACACAAATCGCAAGGAAGTGAATTTGATGTTGTGATTATGCCAGTGGTAACTCAACATTTTCGAATGCTTTTTCGTAACTTAATTTATACTGGTCTTACTCGTGCTAAGCGGATGGCGATTTTTATTGGAACTCGTAAAGCATTGGCAATGGCCATAAAAAATATTGATTCTCGTCAACGACAAACTACCCTCAAATATTTATTTACTTGAATTTCTGTCCATCCTTCTTCGACACTTCAAAGGTCTGTTGTTCTGGTGGTTGTTCATCCAATTTAAACCCATTCAACATCCCACTCATGATAGTAAACTTCTCATCCATTAGATCAACGGCCCTTTTATTGTTCTCAATAACCCGTAAGTTATCGTACACTATCTGGCCTACCTGATTTAGACCCTTATTGACCTCCATAAACACCTGTGATTGTTCGCTAGACTCCTTAGCGACACTATCGACGAATCCAGTAATACTACCTATTCTGGTAACAATCTGATCGAAAGTGGCCACCGTGCTTTTGGTAATTCCTTGCCCATAACTAACCTTACTTCTAGAATTTTCTATCAGCGCAGCTGTTTCTTGTGCTGCCTCTGCGCTTCTAGTTGCAAGATTTTTTACTTCTTCCGCAACAACTGCGAATCCTTTACCATGTTTTCCTGCTCGTGCGGCCTCTACCGCAGCATTGAGTGCTAACAAATTGGTCTGGAAGGCAATCTCATCGATAGTTTTGATTATTTTTGAGATACTTTGACCAGAATCATCTATTGCCCCCATTGCGGTTAACATCTCCAACATTTGCTTATTTCCCTCTTCCGCATTAATCTTTATTTGTTGGCCTAATTCCTGAGCACCTTTTGCGTTTTTGGCGGCCTCTAGTGTACGGTTACCAATATCTTCCATTGACTTCAGTATCTCTTCAACAGCGGAGGCCTGTGATTGAGCACCAGAAACCAAAAAGCGATTATTGGATAACACACTTTGAGTAGCATTACCCACTTCCTGGGCAACTACTTTTACCCTCCAAAGAATTTTATTAAGTTCATCGATCGTTGTATTAAGTGAATTTTTTATTTGCGCGTGATCCCCACGATACCTACCCTCCATTCTTTTAGACATATCTCCATTGTCCATTCGCTGTAATACCACCAATAAACCCTCAATGGGTCCTAACATTTCATCAACTATCTGGTTAATCCCTAAAATAATTTCTTGATAGGCACCTTCAAAATGGGAACCATCGGCCCTTTGAGACAACCTACCATCGACAATATTAAGCACCATATCACCAATGCTTGCGTTCACTTTTGATAAAATCGACGACATCTGGGAAATAGCATCCAGACACCCTTGAATTTCATAAATACCACTTTCACCTTCGTTGTTTTTTACTACTACTCCCTCTTGAGATAACTTTCCTTTAAAAATAAGCATCATCGAATGCTGAATTCTTCTGATCGAAAAGATCAAGTCTAATCCTATACTTCTAGAAAGAACCCATACTAATATCATAACAACACCAAGTAATATCACCGCCATCATGACATACTGTTTTCGTTTATCTTTGAGTTGTTCGTAGATTTTAAGCAGGTTTTCTTTCTCCCATTTTAAAAGCAATTTAGCGGTATTATTAATCGTAGTAAATGACTTATCTAATTCTGAGGTATTAATAGCAGCGGTAATTTGTACCAGTTCTAGAGCGTAAGCAGCGTGCTTTTCAAATTGGGTCAATTCATTCATAATAGATTGTAACGATTCTTTCTCTTCATTAAAATTAAGAATAGAATTGCCTTGGGCCAAAGTAATTTTTTCCTTAATTGTAGAAATTTCTTTTTTAAGTCCCTCCAATGCTTCATTGCCCTTTAGTTTTTGATTGGAAATAGCAATCAAATACTGATAAATGCTCTCGTGAGTTCCCACTAACAAGAGACTTATTTCGTTAACAATTCTCTCAACCTCTGTTCGAGAAAATAACTGAGTTTCCACCTCCGCTTGTTGTTTATATACAGTGTAAATAAAACCAAGAATCCAAAACAAAAGTAAAAAATTTGGAAGTACCGTCAATAAAAAAATTTTTGTTCCTAATGAATATTTCTTTTTCACAAACCCCTACCTCCAGACAACGCTCTTCAAAACACCAGAAGGTGTATCGGCAAAACCCAAATTAAAATTAAGATCTTTTTTTGATTCTAATTTTTATATCTCATATTCCGCGAGTGAAATATGATTTTTGGGATTATTCGTAATGTTTTTTTATCAGGTATTCCCTAGCAACTCGTGCTGCATATAGAACCCAGAATTTCATAAAATCATTAAGGAATTTCAACAACAAATGCAGGGTCCACTTAAGTACGTCCAATTGGATCCAAAGGTCTAGTGTTTCAGTTGAGATCGGGAAAGGTCATTTAGTTGGATAATAAAAAATATTTTTTTTATTTTTTGGTTGCGGAATGTGGGTTATATGAAACTATTGGTGTTATAATAAAAAACAAACGCTCGGTGGCAATTTGACAACAATAACACTACCTTTTTAGGTGTATAATCAAATCTATCCACACTGTTAAATGGAGGTTTTATGAAAATGTTTTTTCAAAAAATTCTATCTATCGGATTTGCAGTAGGCCTGCTGTTTACACTAAGTTTTAATAGCGTCATTGCGTCTGTAAAGGATGAGGTGCTGGTAGTAATTAGTAAAGTTGATGAAGCAGTAAAACTTGCTTCCACAAAAAAAGATGCTTCCATTCCTGAATTTCAAAATGACAAAAAATGGAATTGGGAAAGTAGTTATATATTTGTAATAAACTGCAAGACAACTATTACCCTGGCCCATCCTATGGTTCCATCTCTAGTAGGTAAACCAACTGCAGAGCTAAAAGACAAAAAAGGAAACCTGTTTTTTAAAAAGTTTTGTGAAGTTGCTCAAAATCCCAAAGGTGGTTGGGTAGAGTACTGGTGGCCAAATCCACAAACTAAAAACGTTGAAAGAAAAATTTCTGTTACAAAACAGGCCCCGGGAACTGACATATTTGTTGGAGCTGGCGTCTATGATGATAAAAGTGAGCTAAAATTAGAAGAATTAGATAAAATGTTAAAATAGGGGCAGATTGTGGAACTCCTCCACGACGGTCACACCTCTTCATTGGTACCATGGAAAAGTCCACCATTGACTTTCTCTATATGACGACGAAATTGATTGTAGGCATCTTCTTATCTAAGGTTTTCTTAATCTAATATTTTCTTACTCTTGTTTTTTTTTACTTTTTCCTCTTGTTTTGTTTATTATAACTAGATTATATTGTGCAACGTGTTCAGTATAAATTTACCAGGAGGAGATTATATGGTGAGAATTTATCGCTACTATTATTACTATTGTTTGTTGTTGATTTCCTTTGCTATTTCCT
>JADGBS010000186.1 GCA_015231325.1 Oligoflexia bacterium
TTACCCCTTTGAAGAAGGGAATTTTTGCTACAACGAAGGCCACCAACGATTCAAAATATAATAGTTTGGAATTGGTATAAACGCTTTTTAAAAAAATAAAATTAATTACGTTGTACAGCAATTGCAGCGTCAAGATGATCAGGATGAAATAGATAATCATCCTGATCATCATCTTAAGGTCAGTTAAATTATAAAAGAAACGACCTGATCTGACATTCCGATATATTTAGTAAGAATAATATTGGGATGGACATCGCTCCTCCTCTTGTTAGAATTTAATTATCACACAACTAAATTAACAGGAGAAAAGAACCATGTCCTCATTACAAACTAACACAAAAATCTCCTGAAATTTCTTTTGATTTTTCAAAAATGAACTTTTGAACAGATAAAATATCCATCTGATCCAACACGGCAAGAGTTTCATACGATTGCTTCTCGCTTATTTCAGGAGTATCCAAAATATATAAATATTTACTGAACGTAATCATTTTTGCATGAACTTTATACCCATATGGTAATCTGTCAGCTGAATCCGACGCCGTAATGGGACAATATATTCTAACTCCATCCAGCGACATTTCGTTATTTGATTTGAGAAAAAATATTTCTTTCTTCGTCTGTTTTTGGCCTAAATAACTTCATAAGGTTCATTTTTTCTAATAATCATAGCTAGATTAATTCTAACTATATAGAACGAATACTATACATCAAAAGTTTATTAAAATATATTCCGTTCTATATTTATTATTTATAACTCATCATCAATTTGTGTGAATAAAAACACACACTCAAAAATGTAGAAACGAAAGGAGGTACCTCATGAAGGCACTAATTATCAGTGCAGAAGACTTTGAAGATTTAGAGCTTTTAGTTCCATACTATCGATTAAAAGAAGAAAATATTGAAACTGATATCGCCTCTATAAAAAAAGGATCAATAACCGGAAAACATAAATATGAGGTTATCGCTAATAAAGAATTAAAGGAAATAAATCCCAAAGATTATGCTTTTCTTATTCTTCCTGGAGGGAAAGCACCCCAGAAAATTAGACATGAAGAAAAAGCGCAAAAAATAGCACAAGCATTTAACAATGACAATAAACTTATCGCTGCAATCTGCCATGGACCACAAATATTGATCAGTGCCAATTTAATGAAGGGAAAACATGCTACGAGTTATAAAGAAATAGCAAAAGAATTGAAAGATGCCGAAGCACTTTATGAAGATAAAGAGGTGGTGGTTGACGGGAATTTGATCACATCACGTAAACCAGAAGATTTACCCGCATTCATGCGAGAAATAATGAAACGAATAAAGATAAACAAATAAATACATACATAAATAATAAAATACACTTATCAGTGCTGCACATGTGTGCTTGACAACTCAAGGAAGTATATATTTATGAAGAAGAACAAGACATCCACTGGTTCAAATATAGACACTGCTGTGCCTGTAAACTCTTCTCCAATAACTGAAACATTTAAAACCTCTGAATTTGCAACAACTGAGCAAAAAACTACGCTCATATTGCCTATTCCAAAAGAAGTTGAAAATGAAAAAGCAAAATTAAAAGATAGAGAAAAAGAAGGACAAAATACTACGGACAAAAGCGAAGCATTAAGAAATTTTATTACCGATGATGAGGGAAAATTTCTCACTACCAATCAAGGGGTGCGTATCAGCGATGACCAGAACTCGCTTAAAGTAGGAGAGAGAGGACCAACTCTCTTGGAAGATTTTATTATGCGAGAAAAAATCACTCACTTTGACCATGAACGTATTCCAGAAAGAGTGGTACACGCAAGAGGTTCTGGTGCCCATGGTTTTTTTCAAGTTTATAAATCAATGGCAAAATATACTAAAGCAAAATTTCTAAATGATCCCACTATTAAAACTCCAGTTTTTGTTCGTTTTTCTACAGTTGTAGGTTCTCGTGGTTCTACTGACTTGGCCAGAGATGTAAGAGGGTTTGCTGTTAAATTTTATACCAATGAAGGAAACTATGATCTAGTAGGAAATAATATGCCAGTTTTCTTTATTCAAGATGCTATGAAATTTCCAGATTTAATTCACGCTGTAAAACCTGAACCGCATAATGAAATTCCACAGGCCGCTTCTGCACATACAACTTTCTGGGATTTTATTTCTGTCTTTCCTGAATCAATGCATATGATTATGTGGTTGATGTCTGATCGGGCAATCCCTCGTAGTTATCGGATGATGGAAGGGTTTGGTGTTAATACGTTTAAATTAGTAAACAAAGAGGGTAAATCATTTTTTGTAAAATTTCATTGGAAACCAATTCTTGGTGTTCATTCCGTTCTTTGGGATGAGGCCCAAATAATTTCCGGGAAAGACCCTGATTTTCATCGGCGAGATCTCTGGGAAGCAATCGATAGCGGCGCTTATCCAGAGTGGGAACTGGGAGTGCAAATAGTTGAAGAAAAGGATGAGCATAATTTTGCTTTTGATCTTTTAGATCCTACTAAACTTATTCCAGAGGAGTTAGTACCAGTGGAGCGTATTGGGAAAATGATTCTCAACCGAAATCCAGATAATTTTTTTGCTGAAGTCGAACAATCTGCTTTTCATCTGGGGAATATTGTTCCTGGAATTGATTTCAGTGATGACCCTCTATTACAAGGGCGCTTATTTTCTTATTTGGATACTCAATTGATACGACTAGGAGGACCCAACTTTCACGAAATTCCTATTAATCGTCCAATAGCGCCTATTCATAACAATCAACGCGACGGATTTATGAGACAAATGATAAATAAGGGAAAAGTCAGCTATGGGCCTAATACGCTTGCAGGGAATTATCCAAAACAATCAAATTCCTCAACGGAAGGAGGTTTTTCTACTTATCAGCAAGTTCTCAATGCCAATAAAATTCGTGGTCGCAGTGAAAGTTTTTTTGATCATTTTTCTCAAGCAACTCTTTTTTATCACAGTCAATCTGAAGTTGAAAAAAAACATATCATTAATGCCTTTTGTTTTGAGTTAGGAAAAGTAGATGTGCTTTCTGTTAGAGAAAGAATGGTTGGACTTTTAACAAAAGTAGATAAAGAACTTGCAGCTTGTGTCGCCAGTGGATTGGGAGTGAAAATACCAGCTATTTCTGGTTCTTTACCTGGTGAATTGATTAATTTTAGTGTCCCTGCAGATGTATATCCAATGACTTATCAACCACGATCACCAATGAACAACAAAAAATCGGTAAAAATATCTCCCGCATTAAGTATGGCCAATACTACTAAAAATACTATTGTTACTCGAAAAATTGCTTTCTTAGCAACTGATGGAGTAAATGAAACTTTTCTCAAACAAATGAAACATGCTTTGGAAGCAGAAGGTGCAGTGGTTAAAATTGTCTCTTCAAACCTAGGAACAATTAAGTGCACTAATAATACCGAAATTAATGTTGATTTTACTTTCCTTACTTCTTCATCTGTTTTCTTTGATGCTCTTTATATCCCTGCGGGTATGAAAAGTGCAGATGCTTTAGCAGAGAACCCGCAGGCGCTACTTTTTATTGCCCAGGCATTTGAGCATTGCAAACCTATAGTCGCAGATAATGAAGGAGTTAATTTGATTATGGCCAGTACAATCGGAGAGTTTATTAAATCTGAGGATCAAAAAGCGGAAGATAAAGATGCAAGAAAAGAAATATTGGCCGGAATCCTTATGAATACTGATATCGAGGAAGAAGATGCGTGTTATTCCGCGAAAAAGTTTATAAATTTAGTTTCACAGCATCGTTTCTGGAGTAGAGAAAGTAAATTTTATCCATCCAAAATGGAAGATTAATTTAGGGATAACGGAATAATTTAAAGCCTCTTGGATGGTGCAATCCTTCGGACCAAGCATTCTTCTTCTTATTCATTTTTCAACCATTTCCAGTTCTTCCGTATCAACGCTTGTGCGGACACTGGATCATTAGGATAAATCGCTTTTGCTTTTTCTAATTGAGACTGCCACTGTCTTTTGCGAACATTAAAAAACCAATCAGCTACTTGCTTCAGGGTGAGTTGGGTGTCTTTTGCAAGAATACGGTACTCCTCCGTGCTGGGATAGGGATGCATAACATGTGCGCTAAACCACAATTTTAGTTTATTCCTAGCTGCAGTTGTAAGTGGAACTCTGTTTGTGACCATTGTCTTTCTTAACCTCTTGCTAGATGGCCCTTCATGCTCCTTTTCATCACCATGTCTATGACGGCCGCTACTTGAAGAAGACCCAATATCTGTGGTGCTAATGGGGGTCGCAACAGATGGCAGGGCCGCGCCGGCAGCACCTCCAGAACTAGAAGATACTATCGCAAGATCGGCAGATGAAGATTGAGGGTGTCCTAACCTACTTACGTACAACGCCATGTCGGTTAGTCTCTTTTGTAGAAAAGAATATAGGGTCTCAAGGGCAATTTGTTGCACTTTATTGTAAAATACTGAGGTTATCACGACAAAAGAACTCTGGTTCACGGCCAAGTCAGGCCGCATCATAAAACTAAGTAATTCTGTTACCCCTGCTCTCAATACGGTTTGGTACTCAGTAGTCACTGACGTCCCACTGTTCAGCAATATTTGATATTCAACATTGGTCAACGCTTGAACCATGACCTCAAACGTAAGGAATGTAGGTGCTGAAGCCACCAAGCGCATTTGATTGTTTATCAATAAAGTTACCTGTTGGATCAGCTGTGAATTGAATAACAATCTATTAGAAACTTCTTCTACACTGCCCGTTATTTGCAAATGATCAATACACAGATGAGCGAGTTGTTCTAGTGTTATATTGTTAACTATTGCTTCAGCAAGATTTTCTGGCGACACTTCCTCTGCCAATGCGATCAGCGTCTCCCCAACAATCGAAGATGGTATACTCTGTCCCGGTTCCGCCGAATGATTAACTAAATTAGGGCCGTTTAGTTCATGTTGTGCTACCTCAGCTAGAGCTGGTTGAACATTACTAGCGGCAGCACTTACAGCTGCTGAAGGTTCAGGATATACTGCCATCGCAACACTTGCAGCACTTGGCAGCGATGGAGATACTGCAAATTTTTTTTTTAGTAAGGAATAGAGAATATTAGGCCTGATTTGTTGCATCTTATTGAACAAGGCCAAGTTCAAGTCATGAAAAATCTGTTCCCTAACTTCAGTGGTGTAAAAATACACCAGAAAATCAAGTGTTCCTCTTAAACATGCTGTTGCGTCTAATGAGATGTCCCTGGTCACTGAAAGGTACTGCAATTCATGATACACAGGGAGTAGTGCGTGTGGTAGATCAGGAGAGATAGAGGGGGGTAGGGTAGTGGATAAGGCCTGAATTATGACTTCCTTACTGATCAATATGGCCGCCGATGTTGGCGAGCGCATTTGATTGTGTATTGCCAAAGTAACCTGTTGAATTAGCGATTTCTCTAATAATAATCTATTAGCAAGTTCTTCTGCACTGCCTGTTAGTTGCAGATTATCTTTTCTACATAAATCAATGAGCTGCTCAAATGTCATATTATTAACTATTACTTCAGCAAGATTTTCTGGAGACACTTCCCCAGCGTTTGTTACTAGAGTTCGTCCAATAACCGAAGGTGGTATAGACCGAGCAAGGTTTAGCACATGTTGATCTGCACCAGCGAAAGTTGATGTGATAGATGTTGATAACGATGGTAGTGTTGGCTGAGCATCACTAGGTCGAGGTAAGGCAGACGGTAGTGTTGGTTGAAAATCGCTGAACGCTACTGAAGGTGATGCTTGAAAAACATCGCTGGATTCAGGTAATGTCGGAGATGGCGGAGATGGCGGAGATGGCGGTAGTTGAAAATCGCTGAACGCTACTGAAGGTGATGCTTGAAAACCATCGCCGAATTCAGGTAATGTCGGAGATGGCGGAGATGGCGGTAGTTGAAAATCGCTGAACATTACAGGAGGTAATTCTGACCAAACATCGCTGGTTTCAGGGAAAGAGAGAGGGGAGAGGGGAGGCATGTAACCTGCCAAATAATTTTCTCCTACACCTACACCTAAGGCATCCGAAAAGTCTTCAGATGCACTCCAGGCATTTAAAATACTAAATGACGAAAGAATCATCAACGTAATTGTTCTGAAAAAAAATAAACTCATAATTAACCTCATTCCTAATTCCCTAATGTTGAGATGTTCGATATATATATAAATGGAGGCAATATACACATGATAATATACTGCGTTCTATTTTCATCGTTTTTGCCTAATTTTATTTCACCGGCCTTTTCGTTTTTGCGTACAGAACAAAGGACTATATTTACATTAAGTATTTTCTGTACATTCTGGTGGGTAATAATCATTTGATATGAACCTTGAAAACCCGCATCACTCGAATGTTAGCAACACTTTCGCAATATTATTTCATTTGCAATGTCATATCTGACAACCACAGAAAGACAGCATATAAAGATGCCCAATTATTTCCTCATTGTAAAAGACAACTGCTGCGGGATGTATTAGACACAGATCTAGAAACTTCTATGGATGAGGTAACTGGCTGAGGGAGGAAAAGGCGTAATTGCTGTATAGAAGGATCCTCTGATAAATCCTCGATAGTCAATGCTGCTCTTGGCTCAACGCTAACGCTTTCATTTGTAGTAACTGCGGCCATGGTTATTCTACTTGATGCCATTTGGACTTCTTCCTGATTGTCATCATTTAGTCTATTTAATAAATTTGTAGGAGTAGAATTAGGAGTAGAAGTTGGAGTTGGAGTTGGAGTTGGAGAATGATACGCTTCCATCCATAACCGCAGCCTTTCTTGAGTTAAAAAATTTCGATATATTTTAATTGCTACTTCGGAAGGAGTCGCTTCTGTTAGTCGTGGATCACTCAGGTTGTCTCCATCGGCCACGGCATCGGTTGAAGAAATGGAGGTAAGAACTAGCTCAGGTGGGAATGCCAAATCATTCTGTTCAGGAGTCTCACGGGGAGTGGTAGCAGGAGTACAGGGTGTTGAGGAACTAACGATCGGATGTTTGTATTGCATCAGAGAAGCAGTTAGTTCACTGTTACGTCTTGCACGATGTTGCAAACCATCTCCTTGCGCAGCACCGAATGAAACAATCGGGACAATAGTAATTACCAATATAATGAGAGGCATATGGCGATTAAGATTAGGATTAGGATTAAAATTAAACATAAAATGTTTCCTTTATTTTCCAGTCTATACATCAATGCCTAAGATTGTAATAAAGACTTTCGAAAGTCATAAACTGTTAAATTGGTATATTATTGGGGATCAGTGATAACCAAAACCGAATGTGTTGCTGAATGTTCAGGAAAAGGGTGCGCTCGTTACCTGCAAATTTTGTAGACGCCAAAGATATCTATAAGAAGGCAAAAAAATTGGTTCTGTCGCATTTTTAAAAAAATTCACAATTGTCTCCATCAAGGCACTCCCTGGTTAAAAAGCTAGCGAGTAAAATTGTTCGGCCACACTTTATTTTAAAGCATTTTTCAGGCGCAGTTGTCCCTTTAAAATCATCCTTACTATTTCAATCCCGGACAATGTTATTCGTGCATAATTAAA
>JADGBS010000187.1 GCA_015231325.1 Oligoflexia bacterium
TAACATCTATACCCAGCTCGAATTAAGAAGATATATTTTACATGAGGATCATTACAGAAAAAATCATATGGCATCAAGATGGGCCGATGGTAAGCCTGAGTCTCCTCCACCTCCAAGAGGATTGGGTATAAATAAATACCAGAGATACGAAATTGATTTCAAAGACAAAACATATAAATTGATACAAGGCTTTTTATCCTATCGATATCTTTATGGCAAAAACATCCATCCTAATATTAATCGGTACACAACTATCGGATCCCTACTCAAAATACCAGATGCCACCTACCCACTGGTACATTCAGATATTGATCTTGTAGTCCATCGTTCCGCTAATGTGGCACCTATCGAGAAGATGTTCCCCCCCCACCTCGCACCTCCTGCTCCTCTCGTCCACCCTTTCATAACTCACACCATACCCAATAACCTCGATTTATATATTGCGCCCGGTATCTATGTAACTGAAGGAAATTTCGATTTACACGCTCATTCAGTTTTTGCACACCCAGCAGCACTTATACTTGCTGAAGCACAACCAAATTTGCCAGGTGGTATGGGATGCGTGCTTAAGGATGACATTAACGTTGGTGCCGTTGACGCTAATGCGTGGTGGCCGCGGCCGATGTGGCAGACAAACTATAACCCCCCAAACGGTGACCCAGGGACAGCAGTAACCCACTACATACTAGATCAGAATCCTCTTCCTGCACTTCCTCCTCTAATGGATCCTACTGCCCCCCAGTTGGTCAAAAACTATGATTCTAGAAAAGTAAACGGCGCAGATAGTACGGCGAGGATCATACCAGCGGCCGACGGAGTGGTTCTAAACGATTGGTCAGATGTCCATCTTCCTGGACGTTGTCGATATTTAATGGACGGACTGAGAACAAACAGTTACATGACTCGCCACGATTACGACAACTGTAATGGCAATCCAAATCCTGCACAGTGTCGTGGTACAGAGAATCCTAACTACTCTCAACCTAGACAGGATGAGCCTGCTCTGTTGATAGATGTATCTCGTGACATTGAAACAATACGTGATCGCTATAACTAAGGAGGTGGAGGAGACTCAGGCTTACCATCGGCCCATCTTGATGCCATATGATTTTTTCTGTAATGATCCTCATGTAAAATATATCTTCTTAATTCGAGCTGGGTATAGATGTTACGATGTTCTATGGCCTCAATGTACTTTGGGGCGGGGGCCATTGCTACTGGCCCTAATGTCTCGGGAGCAAACGTGATAAATTTATATTGAGTAATGCCACTTCTTATATCGTTGTAGTAGTTTTTCATATCATTTATGAGTAGCTGATCTAAATTATTAATCGGGTTTGGACCACATCCAACAGATGAGTCATATAATAACCCACCCAAGTTGCAATCTCTGGCCGCATCGTTTGCATGTCGAGGAACAGCTACACTCCCCCTTAGTTCGCGAACGGGGTAATCTTCATGAATGGCCAGATAAGCAAAAAAAGCGCGGATACGATATAACCTAGTAAGTGGGTGTTTAGGTCTATATCCCCTAAAACCGACATTTTCAAAATCTGTTCTTTTCAAAACTAGTAAACCAAAAAAAGGTGCAAAGAATTCGAAAAATCGTTTATCAAGAATTTCAGCAACTTTTTTTAATTTAGCTACTTTTTTGTCTTGTTCTCCCAAAGTAGAGTCAACAGGTAAAAAATTATCAACTATAGGAAAATCCAAAACAAAGTTTAATGTATCTATGGTGTTATAGAGTACAAACATTTTTTCTTTCACTTTTGTGAGATCAGTTGTAGGTGATAAATTTTCTATTGTTTTAATTTGCCAGGAAATGTCGTAGATCAAATTTTCAATTTGAAGTTGGCCTATAGGTGGTAGAAAAACGCCTGCAGAAGTCGTCTTAACTAAAAAATTAAAATAATTGCGCAGGATAATGCGTTCTCTGTCATTTATTAATGTTGGATTATTGCTAAAATCGCTGATGGAAAGAAGTGGTGAAAGTAGATTTATGAGTTCATTTTCATTACTTGAATTAAAATTATTTTCAAAAAAAACCGTATATTCTTTGAGGAGATCTAACGCAAAATTTATAAATTGCGGGCGATCTGTGGCCACACCTCTTACACTGAATTTATGGTCTTTACTATAAAGCAATGTTTCTTTAAAAATATCTAAATAATCGCTAGGAAAAACACCGGGAGGGAGGGCAGCGGGAGGAATTGCCGGATGTGTAATTACTCCGATCCGTTCATATTCTTTGTTTATAATTTTCTCTATGCGATCTTTCATCTTTCCAAAAAACGTTAATTCACTAATAGAATCAATATGTTTTTGTTGCAGATTGGCCAATAAAAAAGCATCGGCGTGCTTTGGCAGTGTCGTTCCAGGAGGAGGATCAACTATTAAGTCGTTTATTGATGCCACCGCATTTCCCCGTTGCACAATTCCGATGATTCGCCCCAAAATGTATGGTAAGTCAGGAGTGCTACCAGTAGCTGTGCCGATTTCAGAAGCTGCATAAGCAATCTGCTCAACCTTGTTTAGATCATTTTCATTTTCTAAAAGAGCATGCAAACGGTCAAGGCCAACCTCTAATGATATTTCTCCAGAATTGATACCGACAGCTATGTTGAATGCTTCTCCCTCTCGCAGCAGTTTTGTGACTGTGGATGTAGTTCCTGCAGAGGTTGTTGCTGCTGCCATTGTGGTTGCTGTTGGTGTTGCTTCTGCCATTGTTGGTGTTGGTGTTGCTGCTGGTGGTCCAGGATCAACAACATTTTTTATAACTTCCCGTTGAATAATTTCTGGATTTTTATTGACAGATATTTGCCCACTATCCGAACAACTTACTAATAGAAACGGTAAACACATTGATAATACAGATAATTTTTTTTTCATAGCTTGCATAGCAACGACACTCCATTTTGTGAAGTTAGACCATCAAAGTTTGGTCCCTTTAGTAGATTGGAAATAGATTCATAGTGGACTCCTCGATATTAACGGCAGAAACTTTTTTTTCTTAACACTAATAGGGAATATAACCTGGGAAAAAAATATAGGGTATGGTGCTGAGTGTTGTTGTACAGTATTTGTCTTAATTCCGGGGTGTTTTAGTTTGTTACTCGCCGCAACGGGCCGTCATTTTGAACCTCACCACTCGGGGGTGATGAATATTTTTTAGTGTATTGGAGTTTACTGGCCAATATAGTTTTTTACTAAAGGCAGTTCCTGAGATATTTAGTTTCTTATCTGTTGATTCTAGTTTGGGGTGCGCTTTGAGTGCGGAAATAAAGTACTGAGTTTTATCCACCCACTTAACTCCTGGAGAGGAAATTTCTTTGCCGATTTCCAATCCTCGGGCAACAATTGCACTGGCCTCTTCCCAATAGCAAAAGCGAATTAAGGCCAGCGCTTCGAGGGAGAGCATTTCGCCGCTAAAATTGCTGGCCCACTGTTCTTTCTTTTCTAAAAGATTTAAACGATAAAAATTTGCATAACCAAAAAATTTTTCCCATTCTTGTTGCTTATAGTGTATCCGCTGCGTTTCAAGTAGGGCCGGGATAAAATCTTTATCCGTTTCAGATATTTTATCTAACAGGGCGTATCCCTCGCTGATTTGATTTTTATGCAGTAAAAGTAATGCTTGTTGTAGCAGTGGTTTATCGCCTGCTTCGATATGACCCATATTACCCGTAAACAGAATCGGAATCAGAATTAGAATTGAAATCAGAATAAGT
Organism: Oligoflexia bacterium; assembly: GCA_015231325.1. Taxonomy (GTDB): domain Bacteria; phylum Bdellovibrionota; class Bacteriovoracia; order Bacteriovoracales; family Bacteriovoracaceae; genus JADGAN01. The sequence goes on from JADGBS010000187.1 coordinate 3,729, forward strand.
GCACGCATACTCTTCTACTCTTGTTCTAATGTTCTAATGTTCTAAAGTTCTAATGTTTTAGAAACGGACAGAAGTGCTGAGATCTCCTATGAAGCGCCAGAATTTTGGAGAACCGAACTCATAAATGTGTCCTATACCAAACTGTACACTGACCTGACGTGTGACCCAAACCACCGGTCTAAGGGAATAAGTCAGGGCGAGCCTGTCGGCATCACCTTTATAGAATACGCACCCAGCACCAACTCGGAAATCGATCTCCATGGCCAATGGTTTGCCACCAATAAAACTGCTGTATCCCATGAAGGGAACTAAAGTAGCAACTGCGAATAGGGATTGTGATGGAACTTTTATTTTGGCACCGAATCCATGAAGGTTAAGTTCGTCAAGAAGTTGATTAGTTAAAGTTGTATGTGAAGAATAAAATTTGCTGTACTGTAGCCCCGCCCAAACGTAGTGGCCAATAGAGTGCTGTCCCATCAATGATATATCATAAATTCTCTCATAGGGATTACCAACTTCTGAACCAAAACTAGCAGATACTTGCCAAGGAAAGCTAGGCATCTCTTTTTGTTCTACTAGGTATAGTGTCCCGTATTCGACAGGAGTTTCGGTCGTGTTTGTGGCCGCCGCCGCATAGACCGCCGTACAGAAGATACTACGAGTAGCTAAAAAAGTAGTGAAAAGAATAGTGAAAAAAGATTTTCTAGATACTTTCAATTTTTCTGTTTTTAAAAACTTCATTTTTTTGTCTCCACGGCTATTCCAAAGCGTTTAATGCCTGCCAGTTTAATTTGATCTATGAATTCTACAACCTCTCCATGATAGAGGGATTTATCGGCGGCGACAATGGCGTCTGTAGCAGGGTCAATTTCCAGTGCCTTTTTGATGTAGTCGCCAATCTCGCCTTTAGTTATTTCTTTGTTATCTAGTTCCAATTTGCCTTTTTCGTAAAGATGAAAGCGGAGAGTAACTTTTTCAACTTTTTCGGCCGTGGCCGCCTTAGGCAGCTCCACTTTCATCTCCGCCTGATAAAGGTTGGGGGCGGCGATCATAAAGATCACCAAGAGTACCAACATAACATCCACCATTGGGGTTATGTTAATATCAGAAATCATATCTCCCTGGTCACTACCCTTTGCTCCCATAAGTTGCTCCTATTGTAGTATAGCTTATAGCATAGCTATTATGGCCGATATATTCTACCTGTTTAACTTCATTTAACTTTATTTAACTTTATCTGATACCAATAATATAGTCTCCCAGGCTTTCGGCGCGGGCAATGATGGTTTTAATTTTCCGTTGATAAAGGTTAAAGAATATAACCGCTGGAATTGCTACAAGTAGCCCCACAGCGGTTGCCACCAGCGCCTCAGATAGTCCCACGCTGATGCTTTTAGCTCCTTCGCCGGCCACATTATTACCAATATCATAAAATGCTTTAATAATTCCAAGAATTGTTCCAAACAATCCGATAAAGGGACTATTGGCGCCCAGAGTTCCTAAGAATGATAGATGTCTATCTAGTTCAATTTTTTTTCTCGCCAAAAAGCTGGACATAAACAGCGTTAAATTCTCTTTTTCTTTTTTAGGAGAGTTATATAAAAATTCCAATAATCCCGATTCGAGACATGGATATTTAAGTACAATTTCTTGGATCTCTTCTGGTTTGTGGTCGATAATTCCATTTTTCATCCAAGGGTCGATTTTTTCTTTCCAGAGCAAATTACCAACTTTTTCTTGTCGCCGCAAATTGCGAGATCTCTCAAAGACGATGCCGATACTGATGATACTTAAGACTAACAGTAGCCAAAGTACCCATTCAGACCCCATAAGATTAAATAAGTTAAACAGAATATCCGTTAGATTTAAATTTGAACTCATAACTTGCTCCTTTTCTATTTCCCTTTAAGTTCTCTTTAAGTTCTCTTTAAGTTCTCTTTAAGTTCTCTTTAAAATTTAAAATTAAGATTTAAAAATAAATTGATTTTTTACTACTACGCCCGACATTTTTTTGTCGAAGATCATTTTTTGCACTACCCCCTTCAAACAGTTCACTAAAGTTTCTTTCGATTCCGGCGTGGTTCGACCATTCACATTAAACTTAGGTGCTGAAATTTTTCCATCAGACATAATCTCGCCTTCAAAAGTAACTGTCGCCGCTAGGTCTTCATATTTTAGTAACGCCGTTTCATAACATCCTCTGAATTTATCTTGAGAATTTGAGAATATTTCTAACAGCGCTTTTTGTTGAGAATCGGAAGGAAGATTGGATTTGCCTTTGGCATCAGTTTTGAATTGAGGTTTAAAATTAACCTGGGCCGAGCGAGGAGGCGCAGCTGGTTCCCTTGTAATTTTGGGAGCAGATTCATTTTTTTTCAGAAGATCTTTTCTTAATGCCGATAGACTTACCATGGAAGTGGCATCGCTTTTTGAGGACGGCAATTTAACAGATTTCATCTGTGCTAGCATGTTACTGGAAAGTCTTTTGGAAAGATTTTTTATCTTTTTAGAGAGATCTTGAGGTTTGAACTCTACTTTTTTTACCTCTTCTTTCTTCTCTTCTACCTTTTGTTCTGCCAGCTTCTCTTCCTCTTTAATTTTTGTTCTGTTCAGTATGGCGACGATGCTGGCCCCTTGAAAGGCGTCGTCTTCTTTTGGGACATCCAATTCTTTTTCAGCAATTACTTCGATTTTTTGCTTTTCCGCTACTTCTTCTACCTCTCTAAATGTATCCGCAACTTCAGAGGGATCTTTTATTAGCGAATTGATTTTTGCATAATTAATAGTAAACGTAGTGCATACAGCATAAATCACTAATGTGAGAATAATCGGAGTAAATGTTGGATCTTTAATGATATCAATAGTGGCGGAAATGGGAGAAACAGAATATTTGCTTTTTAATTCAAACAAAATATCTGTAGTCGTAGAGTGGGTGGAAAGTTGCCACCATCCTCTTGGCGGAATATAAATATCAATGGTACTTTGAGAGGGGTGTCTATCAATAGCAGGTGTCAACCCATCCCATACAGTCGTCCATCCCCATAGTCCAGTGCGTTGTTTTAGGGTACATTCTTTGGGAACACTTAGCAGAATATTCGTGTTTACCCTTTTAACTTTGAGTAAATTATCGCTAGCTCCGAAGGGTATGAATTCTACGGAATTTCCCAATTTTGCCAATGGAATTTTTTCGACAATTGTTCGCGTGGTAGTTCCAGTTTCCCTTCGAAATAAAGGAAGGTAAGAACGTAATTTAAAATTAACTATGATCGAATCTATTTTACGAAAGGGACCGCAAAATGATTCATAAGCATAATTAAGGTTTCTTCTTATTAGGGTAAACATTTATCTCCCCACTTTTTTCACTATCGAGGACCGCAGGTTTTAATAATTCTGCTTCGAATTCTGCAAATTCGTTTTTGAAAATATCAGGAAGCTGGTCCTTTACTGCTTTTTGTGAATCTATCCAGGCAATAGAAGGTTTTCTCACTTCTCCTGCGACGTTAATGTCACCAAGGTCCACGGTGTTTGAACCGCGCCCTATATTGGAAAACATCAATGTTAACGTTGCTAAAATCGAAACTAATGCCCTATTCATTTATTTGGCCTTTATTTTTTCACGAATACTATTTTCAATATCTATAAGTTGCTGATTAAGTTCTGCTAAATCGGCGTTAGTGGCAACTTGTTTTCGTAAGTTCTCCAGTTCATCAAGGAGTAATTGACTATCTTGTTCGAAAATTTTCTTTGCTCGTTGTAAATACACTTCATCTGACCAAGCAGTAGATTGAATGATTTTTTCTTCTTGTTGCAAAACATCAAGTTTGTTTGCAAG
>JADGBS010000188.1:0-6395 GCA_015231325.1 Oligoflexia bacterium
GTACTCGGTCATTGTCTCGTCGCTAGGGGACTCTTTTCTTAGATCGGTCATATTTACACTCCTGTGAAAATTATATGACCGATAAATAAGTTTGCCTATCCTACACAAAATTTCCTACACACCCCATATTAATTTATTTTTTCAGGCCTAGTTATCACTTTTTAATTTTGCCCGATAGTGTCGTCATATTCTAGACAGATACCAGTACTACCAAAAATTTCGTGTTTACAAGTATTGTAAGAATGCACACCAAAATTTACGTGTCGACAAGTATTGTAGATAACCCCAAATGACTCATGTTGACATGTATTATATTCGGCAACTCCAAATTCTTGATTTGCACAAAGTTTATATCTTTCAACCCCGTTGCTCGGGTGTCTACATTCATTGAAATTAATACAAGTCATATTTACCCAATACAGTGCAGGACCTCCAAATCTACAAAGACTAGTATCTGCGACAATTTTGTTAAATTGGCCCCAATCGTAACCCTCTTTTCTACAATTTTCTAGAATGAAATCATTTTCTAAATAATCACGCTTGAAATTATCAACCGAAACAGACTTCTCTAAAGAGGTTATGCTCTCCGCCAGACCACATTCCTTGTTTTTTTTCTCTCTGTATAACTCAACTCCACAAACTTCAGCACGCCCCTCATTGTAACGTTTTACTCCGCATACGCTTCCTTGTCCGAAAGAGACGGATGCCACCCCACAGATCGGTCCATTACCACTATTATATTCTTTCACTCCGCAAACTTCACCTGTGCCTTCATTATATAACCATCTAATACATCGCTTGTCTTCTAGTCTGGTAAATTTGGGCATGGCCAGTAAAAGGTATCCATCGTTCTCAGTGGGTAATCTACAGTTTTTGATATCGGAAAAACATTCATCGCCCATTTCGGCAACGATGTCTAAATTCGCAACATACTGATCTCGGATTCTATTAACAATAGAGATCTGTTCGGAAGTAATATCATAGTCATTTGAATTTTGAACTATATATTCAGCACGATCAATTATTGATAAGGCATCAAAACGAGCATCGCTAAGTTTTTCTATTATTCTTTTAGCAAGGGTAACTCTAAGCGCAGAAACCTCCACAGGATAATTTGATAATTTTGTGTAAGGTTCCGTCATTGAAAGTACGGGAACTCCTCCATTACCAGAGCGTTCATCCATTATGTTTTTAGCAAATGTTTTGGCATGAACGAACAATTTTTCCAATCCGACCAAGTCTAATGAAAGAGGGATGTCATCGATAACTCCTCCTTGTTGATGGATGAACATATCAATTCGTTTTCCGTTTACAACATTTTGGATGGCACTATTCAAGCTGGCAGCAGTGTCAAACCGTCCACACTTTAATTTCAAATCGGCCGAAACAATTTTTTTTTCTTCCTCACTCTTTGTAGAAATTCGTATCAATGCATAAAAATTTCCTCCATTTTGAATAGCGACCACATATTCGTCGCCACATCTTCTTCTGAATCGCTCCAACCCGCCTTCTCCTCGCATCATCGCTACCGCATCTTCGTCTATCATAGTTTTGATCATCGTCTCAATAGGACTTCTTACGGTTATTTTGATCATCATATAGACAGCATTGCTTTCTATTTTCTGCTCACTAAAATACCTAGCGTTTGCGCCTAGCGAAACCCCAGATCCTAAAATCTGAAGTTTTAAATTGGCCGATGCTGTAATATCGAGACTTTCAGCAAGTGATTTATAGTCTTCAATGTATTTAAGTTCCGCAGTAACGTCGGCCACACCGACGCTTATTTTTTGGGGTTTTAGCATTTTAACGCAATAACCACCGGTTTCTCCAGAGACAGAATCATACCCCCTTCCTATTGTTAATCTTGGCGAATTTAGGTTAGGATCTATATCCGCCATTGGGAAAGCATGAATAGAATAAACTGAAGTCGTAAAAAATAGACAACGAAAAAAGATAGTAATATTCTTAGTGATCATGACTGCATCATCTCCTTTGTCACTCCTCACCACCCCTCATACAGATGTAACGTCTGCCTAATATCCTTCTTTTTTTGTTGATAGACAACTTTTTTTTATAAGTTGTGTAGGTCCGACAGCAATTCAGAACAATTTACACATGTTCTCTATTCATTCATTATTTGATTTTGATGATGAATGCTTTCTATATGTACCGCGTCCATATACCGGGAGATAAATTCTGTAGAGAGGCCTACCATTTCACCATGCTTTTTTGCTCTTGCAATGATTTCATTCCAACGATTTGCTTGCAAAATGGTAATTTGATTGTCACGTTTAAATTGTCCGATTTTTTCTGCTATGCTCATTCGCTGTCCCAAAAGTGAAATAATATAGTCATCTAATTGGGTGATTTGTTCGCGAAATTTTTCTAATGCTATATTGAAGGCCTGCTCCGGAGTACTTTCTTTTCTCCAAATAATTTGGTTCAGCATCTGTTCCAATAATGCTGGGGTAATCTGCTGATTAGCATCACTCCAAGCATTTTTCGGATCGATGTGTGATTCAATCATAATTCCATCAAAACCTAGGTCGATACTGTGCTGTATTACTTTTTGCAGTGATTCTCTTTGTCCGCAAATATGCGAGGGATCGCATATCATAATCAACTCAGGAAAGCGTCTTTTCATCTCGATTGCCAGGTGCCACATCGGTTGATTACGATATTCACCACTAGCAAAGGTTGAAAATCCTCGTAAAACAAGGCCCATAACTTTGGCCCCGCAGCAGGCAATTCGCTCGACTGCTCCTGCCCACAATTCTAAATCCGGATTGACCGGGTTTTTTACAAACACCGGAGTTTGTACACCATGCAGCGCTTGTGCCACTTCCTGCATGCTAAAGGGGTTAACAGTGGTGCGGGCACCTACCCACAGCATATCTACCTCAAATTGCAGAGAATATTCAACATGTTTAGCGGTTGCTACCTCAACAGTAGTGGGCAACGCAGTAAGTTTTTTTGCTTTCAATAACCAAGATAGACCACTTACTCCCACCCCCTCGAATCCTCCAGGATGAGTACGCGGTTTCCATATTCCCGCACGAATGACATTGACTCTCCCGGTTTGTGCCAAACGTACAGCTGTAGAAATTAATTGTTCCTCTGTTTCCGCACTACAAGGCCCCGAGATGATCAGCGGTCGCTTGGACAAAACATTCAGAATGTTAGGGCCGTTTGCTTTTGTTAATTTCTCTGCTTCTTTCACAGCAAATTCCTCTTTAAATGTGGTTTTTTAAGTCCAAATTATAACATAAGCTTATGTTCTGTCGCAAATTCCTCAATAAACTTTAGTGAGCGTTCTGTAATTCACATAGATAAACTCTTAACAAACGAATAATCTTTGCCAGGATTGAAGTAGTAAGGATGAATACGGACATTTTTAAAAAAGCGACAGAAACTAGAATCTTGCTGTAATTCCACTAATACTTCTGAAATACACTACCGATAAGTCCCTACTAGTAACTCAATATTTATAAATTAACCAAAATCATCGAACGCTGTATATTTCATAAGGATAGAACAAAAGGAATATTATGGGTATTGTTAAGACTATTTCTAGATTTGAGATCAATAAGCGAGTGAGAAATATTCTGGTAAAGCACGGCGTATCCATGCATCTGATGCAAAATTCGTGTGCAGGTCACACAATTTATCTAAAAGGAACACTCCTTAAAGAAAATGAGGCGGCCTTCGAACTGCAGGCCGTAGAATATTTACTTTCAGATATTACTGCGCTCAGTTTTGTCAAACACTTAGTAATAGATTTTACCAATTGGAAAATTGTGCATGAGGGGAGTAGTTTTGCAATTGAGAAAAAAGACGACCCACTCATTAAAAAGAAAGAACTAATTAAAAAACATGATTTTCATGCTACAAAAAAATCAGATGAAAAGGATAAAACAGTAGCGAAGGAGGACCAATCCACCAATATTACTTTTGATATACTAAAAAAAAATAAATGAAAATAAAACGTGCCCCCATAGGAATTATCAGTCATTACAAAACACCTGACTACAGGTCACAATTTTTTTGTGAAATAATAATCGAATGAATAATCGAATATGCGTCTTTCTCGGTCGTTATTTGCCATGAAATATCAGTTAGCGTATTTAAAAAGACCATATCATGGCTAACCAGTAATAATGCACATTCAACTTCTTTCAAAGCAAACTCCAATGCCTCAATAGAAACCAGGTCGAGGTGATTAGTTGGTTCATCCATTATGATGATCTGAGGACTGGAAGCAATACCTTCCGCTACTAGAAGTTTTCTAACTTCCCCGGGAGAGGGGGTAGTGCTTTCCAGCAATCGCTTGGGATCAGAACCTAGACGAGTAATGATCGTCATGACTGCCCCCAACCGCTGAGCATTAAGCATTTTTACCTTGTGCAGAATTTCCCGTGAAGCTTGCTCCGTAATTTCTTGCGGTATATAGATATATTTGACGTTGTAATCAATATTAGACAATCTTTCAACGATATGACGCAATAACGTACTCTTTCCGCTTCCATTCCTACCAGTAAGAGCGATTCGATCCTGTGGTAAAATAATTAGTTCTGGTGTCTGTAAAACTACTGATCCTCCCATCGCAATACTTTCCGGGGTAACTTTCAATAAAAAATCTCGCTTAGAAACCTCTGCCTCAATCTCAATCCCTGTTATGTACTCTTTCTTTACTTTAATCTTACTTTTTTGAATATTTAACTGTTCATGTCGACCCATCAGTTGATTAAGTAGTTTTCCTCCTACCCCATCTTTACCTGTAACCCGCGCCCGATCTATCTTCTCCTTAGCATCGTGGTCATGCTTATCAATGTGTCGTTTAGATCGCCGCTGATCGGCCTTGCTCGCTTCGCTTCTACGATTTTTGACCTCACGGTCAAGACGTTTAAACTCCTTATCTAGTAACTGATACTCTTTTCTCACTGCCGCTTGTTCTTCATCTACTGTTTTGCGCACACTGGAATAATTCCCTGAACGTAATAAGACTTGGGGAGGATCAACCCACAGACAATGACTGCACAAGGCATCCAACAATTCCCTATCGTGACTACAATTAATCCCACCCCTCTATACTTCAACAACGCATCAATTATAATTTTTCTGGCATCGACATCTAAATGATTGGTTGGTTCATCAACGGCCAAGATATGCGGGTCCCTAAAAAGTGCCGCCGCCAGTTGTGCTCTTTTTCTTTCACCGTGACTCAACGTACTCCAACGTTCCAACCAGTCTAATTGAACGCCCATGGTCAGCATAAGTCTATAGGCACGACTGTCAAAAGAATCGAGCAAATCCTGAAAATTTTCTGGAGGTAAATCAGTACGTTGAGGTAAATATAAAGACCACTGGTTTCCTTCGATGCTTCCATCCAACGGCCGCAATAAACCACAGGCCAACATTAATAGCGTCGTTTTACCTGCTCCATTGGCACCAATAACACCGTACCAACCACCGTGAAAAGCGAAAGTAACACGCTCTAATAAAAGTACTGTCTGCGCAGGATAAGCAAAAGAAACGCTGTTAAAACTAACAAACTTTGACATGCCACAATTCTAAATCAACTGCTATCCACTTCATAGGATAAAATGGTCTCTGCAACGCACTCAAATATTACGCGATCATTGACACTGCTTTGTCATGAGTACTAGTTACTACTGCTTGAATAAAACCTTGACTATAAAATACGGATCAACAACGAAGGGGGGGGATAAATATTTATAGCTATTTAGGAGCTGCAGCTGGTTCTGCTGCTGGAGCTGGAGCTGCCTCTGTAGCTGCTGCTGGAGCTACTGTTCCTTTTGCTGCTTCAGCTTTCTTCGCTTTCTTTTTGTGTTTTTTTGCTTTTACTTTCGTCTCAGTAGCAGGAGCAGGAGCTGCTGGATCAGCAGATGCTGCGAAGGCGGAAGCTGTTACACCCAAAGTAAAGGCCAAAGCTAGAAGGCAAGCAAGAACTCGTTTCATACACAATCCTCTTGTTAAAAAATTCGCCATAACTCATTTACCAACCGAATTATGACATCTGTTATAAATCCAAGTAACTACAAAAAAATAACTTTTTTATTTTAATCTATAAACTATCAGACTCTGAAGATAATACAATTAATTCTACTCTTCAAAAGAAAAATTACCTTATTATAAAAAAAATTTTTTGTTTGGTCACAAATTTCTTGACCGTTGTATAAATCCGAGTAAAACAGACAAAAACAGTCATCACTGGTTGGCAGAGAAAAAGTTGAAACCTGCGTCATAAAAAATGGTAAAAAATAGAGTAACGTTGTAACATGGCCTATGTGATGAGTATCCCACGAAAAAATACTAACCCAAGAACTAACCGGGACATATAATTGAAATCGCCTACATCTTCCAGGACGATGCAG
>JADGBS010000188.1:6405-7552 GCA_015231325.1 Oligoflexia bacterium
ATCTACAACCGTGATTTTGACACTGACGCTGATGAGGGTGGCGAAGAAGATACACCTCATCCCTGTAAAAGTCACTATCAACAGGTCTTCAAACAAGAAATTGATCTCTACAGTGGAGAAACAGCACGTGCCAGTATCCTACAAGTTGTACAGGCAGTGGTGCAAACCTTGTACACGCTGGACTTTTGTCGGGTAACAGTCCTCCCTATAAGCGATCTGTTTGAACTACAATATGTTCTAAAAAACAATCCGTTTAATTTAGTAGTAAATCTTTGCGAATCACTAAATCGCGACAGTACTTCAGAAATTGAAGTGGTAAAAGTCCTGGAAAAAGCACAGGTTCCTTTTACTGGAAATTCTGCCAAAACCATGGCCATCTGTTTGGATAAGTTTCACTGTTCTACACTTTTAAAAAAACACAAAATTGGTGTCCCTGAAACCTGGATTATTAGAGGGAAGAACTGTCTAAAACGCCTGATCAAAGAAGTGCAGGATAAAAATTTGTATCCAACAACTAAGTTATTACGTCCATTGATCGTAAAACCCAATCAAGAAGACGGTTCTACTGGTATTGACTTCAAAGCAGTGGTACATGATACGGTTGCATTACAACGTCAAGTGCTTACTTTGTCTAAACACTGTAACCACTCAGTTTTAGTGCAAGAATATATCGACGGTCGAGAATTTAGTGTGGCACTATTGGGACGAGGCAACAGACGAGGACATTTCAAAGGGATATCAGAGATTGATTTCAGTAAGCTAGACCCCTCTTATCCTAAAATTTTGAATTATTCATCAAAATGGGATTCGTCTTCACCTGAGTATCACGCTGCGGTTGGACGCAAGGCCGATATATCTCCAAAACTACGAAGATCTATTATTAATGCCGCTCAAAAAACCCAAGAAGTCCTCGAATTAGATGGCTATGGCCGTATCGATTTACGCCTCGACGACAAGGATCAAATATTCATAATCGATGTGAATCCCAACTGCGATCTCGATCCTTTCGCTGGAATGGCAAGAACTGCAGTTGCTTACGGACTGAACTACCAGTTACTACTCGGTAGAATTTTAGATGAGGCATTTATCTCATTTGAAGAAAGAACGTGTATGATGCGTTCAGAGATGCGTTCAGAAAAAATAATTG
>JADGBS010000189.1 GCA_015231325.1 Oligoflexia bacterium
TTGGGCTTTTATTTTACTTATCAACAAATTCCTGTAATATTTATTATTGGGTCTGGGAATGATATTAAATATCAATACTGGGCCAACATGAGGGATAATTGGACCTTAAGTTCCTTACATTTGCAAGACGTTGATAGTAATGAATTGAGATATGTAGATGAAGAAATATGTAATAATTTTGAGAGGCAAGGTGGTGATAATAAAAAAACGAATAAGAGAATTAATAATAAAAGGGTCAGTGAAGAATGTGAGCAAGTAAAACTTGAAAAAAAGTTGCTTGTAGACAACAATATGCATATGTTTTGAGAGAATTAGTGAAACGGTGTAGTAATTCGGCAGATCCCATAAAATGCCAAGATATATTTTTTTATCAATTCTCACAAAGTGGGGTAACAGCGGCACAAACTGATTTAGTTCAAAAGGTTCGCGTAGGGGGACTTGAACTGGCCAATGATCGTGGTAACGAAAAAAGAGAGTTTAAAATTGATTTTTCTTCCTCTGGATCGATATCAGTTAGTAGTAAATATTCCTTTGGAATAAGACTAGGTGATGGATTTGCCGAGCTTAAACCGATTAGTTTTTATCGGGCCTCATCTACTTTAAATTATGATCCTACCACTTTACCTCAAAAAGCGAGTTGGAGTATTCAGGATAGTACTGAACCAAATCGTAATCCTAGTAATTAAATCCGATTTCCAGCATCTCTTGTTTCAGAAATGAAAAGGATATTTTTCTGTACACACATACATTTCAAAAAGAAAGTCTCTTTCTCGTAATTTTCTCAAAAAAGAAGGATAATGTTTTCATTGGTCGGGAAACGCAATGCGATAAACTTCGAAGCTTAAGGGCATGACCCTAACAATAGTGATAATAAAATTTAAGAGGCCAGGTAAGCTAAAGCGCCATATATTGAAATACTTCGATATTAGTGGCCACTGCAGCTAAAACAGAGGGGCGTAACTTTAAACTTTATAAAAATATTTATCACAGACCAACTATTGAATACTATCTATTCCGTAGCGAGGAAGGTTCGATTTTGATAAAAAATTTTTATTTTTTCTTCTCCCACTTAAAGATGGCCACCGCGAAGGAGATTTGGTTTTTCTAGCAAAAATGATTCAATTCTCACTGGAATAACGATACGGCCGATGGTTGTCATATTACCAGTATGGCGGGAACAGTGCTGGCGGTTTTGGAGGGATTTGCCGGGGTTCGGGTGGCCACCCCGGTAGCAGGAAATCTGATGAGTGATGATGTTAGCAAGGATCGCACCTATCTTGCTAAATTTATGCTTAATTCGGCAAGACGTTGCCGATTACGTTGACAGACCATACTTGGGTTATTTATACTTAAGGGATGGGCACAATAGTATGAAAAATGGCGTACAAAAAGGTACAACTGTGGTGAATAAAATTCAAAAAGCAATTAAATACAATCGACTGCTGGATTTAAAAAAAATGTTAAAGCGCAAGAGTCATTTTTTACTGGGACCAAGAATGACCGGAAAATCATGGCTGATCAAAGAAACCGTGTCGGCGGACGCCTTAGTTTTTGATTTGTTGGACGACGACGTCTATCTACGACTACTGAAAAGGCCTCGCCAACTAGGAGAGGAGATTGACCAATATGATAAGCAAAATGGAAAAAATTCATTGGTGGTGATTGACGAAATCCAAAAACTGCCTGCCCTTTTGGATGAAGTTCATCGCTTAATTGAAAAAAAATCAAAAAAATTTTTGTTAACTGGAAGTAGCGCGCGCAAATTAAAGCGAGGCGGCGCCAACCTATTGGCCGGGCGCGCCAGAAGTGCCTATCTTTTTCCGCTAACCTCCTTGGAAATTCCTCAATTCGATTTGGAGGTCTACCTCAATTGTGGAGGACTACCATCCATTTATAATGCCGAAGATGCCTGGGATAATCTCAGAGACTATGTAAACACCTATCTCAAAGAGGAGATTCAGGCAGAGGCAATCGTCAGGCGAATTGACCATTTTGCACACTTTATAGACGTGATTGGTCTTTCATCCGGAAAAGAGCTCAATATCTCCTCCATTGCTAGCGATTCAGGTGTGCCAGCACGTACGGTTTCTGAATTTATTCTGGTTTTAAAAGACACTCTCTTGGCCTTTGAGCTGGAACCATTTCGCAAAAGCATCATCCGCAAGGCCACCACCAAATCTAAATTGTATCTTTTTGATGTAGGGGTCGCTAATTTTTTGGCACGACGAAGAAATGTTTTGCCTAAATCGGATGCTTTTGGTGACTGTTTTGAACATTATGTAATTCAAGAGATTAAGGCCATTCTCTCGTATGGCGGGTCCGATGAGGTGCTTTCTTACTGGCGTTCAAAAGATTTCGAAGTTGATTTAATTATTGGCAATAAATACGCAATTGAAATTAAATCTACTGAGCAAGTACAAGAACGACATCTCAAAGGGTTGCGTGCTCTTCGCGAGGAAAAACAAATCGAAAGTTACCATGTCGTCTCGCGTGATCCCATCCGACGTAAGATTGACTTTGTCGAAGTTTGGCACATAAATGACTTCATTCGTTTTTTGTATAATAGACTGGGGTGTTGCCTTTGAAAGGGAAGCTTTTGAATTGACCTCTCAACGTAGACGTGCTTCAATTTTGATAAGAATAAATATCAATATAGAGATATTACTTCTGATAAGTGTGCTTATCGGACCTAATTGTGCTCGAGGGGGGGATTACGCGGTGAAAGGGATATAAGTTGATATTTCCATATTGGGCTTTTATTTTACTTATCAACTATACATATGCGGACCTGTATGAACTTCACGCATTATCTTTGAAAAGCGGAGAAAAATCTGGAAAATCTGGAGAAAAGGCCAGCGATCTTTTTGGGCATATTAAGAGCAAGAGCGTACGCTGGCAGGGGAATATTGATTGCGATGCTCTTTTTACCAAGCTAAGGAATAGTCTACACTTACAGATCAGCGCCACTGCTGCTGCCCAAGGTGGCCTCGAAGAAATGCCTACAGATGTTTCATTCGCGCCGACTACTATCGATATTTTAGGAGTGAATGTTTGTTTGCGTGATCAAGTGATGAACGATAAAAAGTACTTGCGATCGGATTTTATCAGATGTGCTCCAATTGCTCTTCCACTCAATGACTGTGCCCTCGGTTTACTTGGTCAGTGATTTTTTTTCACTGCTACTCTCCAGGACATGTTGTAGTTGTAGGATTTTAATTCGAAAAAATTGGTGGTGTTTTCCAGTACCTGGGGTGTTGTTACCTTAATTGATCGTCGTTTTTCTAGGTTGGACATAGTTCACAACCAAGACTTAGGTTGAATTCTGCATGGGCGGTCCTAGCGACGATGGTTGTGGTGGATATAACCGATAAGTTTCTTTTTCAGATCACCGTGTTTACTCGAACGTACTGCATTCTCCAGAAGAGATGTGTGCCACTGGAGAATCGCCAAAAAAGAATGCGCCGAAGGGATCCCCCCTGAAGCGCATGAAGCTCGTCCCTTTAGAGACGAGTAGTTCAGTGCGCCCGGCATGTGCACTGTCAACGGGTGAAAGTCCCGTCCAACGAAGGTGGAGTAGTTGGTAGCTGAAGGCAAGGGTGTCGGTTGTAAGACCGAATCTGAAGGAAGCTGGAAGCAAACTACCGCACCAAGGCACACGAATCACATGAGGCGGACATATCTGAGTGAGATGGCTGAACACATTTCCGTAGTAAGTTTTGGGAGCGACACCTAGCTCTCCAGCAATGCTTGCTAATCTATACTCTTCACGAAACATCTCTTGAAAATTTTTTTCGTCGCACGTGTACGATAATTTCTCTTCGTTTTTTTGATGATTTTATTTTTTTTGGCAAAATTTTCGGTACAAGTAAATCCGAATGATCAGAAGAACTCTATCTTCTCCATGTGGATTGCTGCGAGAAAATATTGTTAATACATTGAGGATCAGTTCTTAAATAGCTATTATATTCTAGAGGAGAAATTAGTTGGTAACAAAGATGATTTAGATTGGAATCTATACCGGATAGAGAAATTAATTCTATTAGTCTATTTATTTTCTTACAAAAATAAATTTCTGAATCGGTTATTACAGCAACCGGAAGAACGCTTCCATCAGTGGAATTGGTATAGCATTGAGCTAACATATTACATGCACTGCTCACATCATCAAGAGAAGGAACGTACGCTTGTAAAGAGCTTGTTGCAATAATATTGATAAAATTGCTTCTCATAGCTTGTAGAAATGGAGAACTATTCTGCTTGGAAATTTGATAGAGCCGGATATTTATTTCACAAGAAGTTTTAGGAAGTCGAGAATAGAGACTTGAAATCGCTTTTAATTTGGCCGCTGCTTCTGATCGATTTTCACTACCCGAATAAGCTTTTATCATGTTGATTAAATCCTCTTCAACACATCTTTCCATAAAACCACACCACTTATTGGGTTCAACAACTTGAGATCCTACGATAGGGACCTTTCCTCCAGGAGTTAAGACAGCAGCTTCATCCGAAAGAGTAGATTGTTGGGTACCAATTATGTACTCAGTTTTTCCTAAGAGGGTAGCATCTATGACAGCTCCCAACTGACTATTAACATTATCCCTCTCTACTCGTTCATGAGGATAGTGCAATATTTTTTCAGGATATCTTTGTTCAAATTCAGCTATAGTTGATAGGTTATCGGTTGCGATAAAAAAATAGGTATTTGGGTTTTCTCTTAGTGCTTCGTCCATTTTTTCAAACAATTCTGGTGGAATTATTCCCGTATGCAGATGTTGCCATTGATTTGGCTCGATGTGGGGGTTAAAAGATCTATGATGAATCCCAACTACTCTTTTGCCCTCGAAATTTCTAGCAAGGCCATTTATGGCCTCTTTTGCTTCTGGTACAGGTGTTAATTTTTGATAAAATTCAACGTATTTTTGGCGAAAAAGGGAAAAATCGAAAAGCTCTCCTCTGGGAATGATGGGAGCATATTCTTGCATATAAAAAACTGAAGAAGGACCTTGGCATATTAGAAAATATTGATAAAGTTCATCGCCATTCTCTGATTGCGTGTGCGAAAACATACCATGACCTCGCTTCATGCTTAGTGCAAAAGCACGGATCAACTTCCATTGTGTTATTTTGTTAGAATCGCTCGTTTTTGCGAGCACCCTGGCCGCCACTCTTCCAGAAAAATATGTAGTGAGTGCCTCCTCAAGTCCGTCAATCTCGCTTATTTCTTTAATAGAAGGTGCACTAAAAAAATTCTTCCATACACCAGGAGTTTGACCTCTAGCGAAACTAGATTTCCATATCAAGATCAACTCTCGATTACACATTGCTGCCCAGGCGAATGCAGTTGCTACCGCGGATACTCTATTATAGAGCCCGCTATTCACTTCAACTATTAGATACTTTTTGTCGGGATCATATCTCTCTCGTTGCATTTCTACCGGTGATGATGGTAAGGAGGAGGATGAAGGGCCACAAGAAGCTACACTGGCACCGCCAGGCAAGGACTGAAGGGCCTCTGAAAAATTAACAATAGGTGATGAGAATGGAACAAGAGAGGTAGCTCGCGAAGTAGCGGCCGGACCAACAATAGGAGATAATAGAACTGCCTCACTCGTATTTGTATCCCGGTCCGCAGCCGCCAATCCATTTGTGCTATATGTTTGCGAGACAATAATAAAGATAAAAATTGTAAAAAAAATATTCATTGTCCCCTCTCAATCAAGGTTTTATATCTATTCTTCTCTTCGGAATTTTTACAAAATAGTTGAGGTGTCTAGGCCTTTTTTCATATTGGGGTGGATTGTGAAACACCTCAATGAAGGCCAAATAATAATTGTCTAAAAAATGAATGCCTCGCTGTCTGGAGTTGCTATAAATTTAGCTAACGTTTTTTTATTGTCAAGTTTGGTACAGGTAAATGTCCTTATCTTTGAAAAGCGGAGAAAACGCAACTGCAATATAGAGATATTACTTCTGATAAGTGTGCTTATCGGACCTAATTGTGCTCGAGGGGGGGATTACGCGGTGAAAGGGATATAAGTTGATATTTCCATATTGGGCTTTTATTTTACTTATCAACCTTTTTATCCGCTCCTTATCATTTGCACCTGGTACCTTGTACCTACCTTGTACCTATTCCTTTTTTATTTCTTGTCTTCTAATCAGTACAAGTAAATTCCGTGCTCGCTAACTCCCGCACACACAACGCACCGACTTAGTATGATTAAGATAGTCGCTGCTGACATAAGCATCGGTAGTGAGAGAAAAGGTAGCAACGAATTCGAAACCGTAACCGAGGTCGGTGACTGAGGATGACCAAAACCAGTGGTCCCAGACCCCTCCTCTACTTCGACTTTTTTGGTATTTTGGTTCAACCCTAAGATCTTCGAAATCTTCTCTTTCTGGTAAATAGCAAGCACCCGCAGGAATTGGCAGTTCTTTCACTGCTTCTCTGAGTTCCGCCAAGCTTACTCCCCAGTTTATTCTCGTGCGAATAGGTAATAGTACCGCTTGTCTTTTTTCCAGGATACTGCGTGTTTCTTCTGCTAGGGCCGGATTGTTATATGTATTCAAGCAATAATCGTATGCATCTCGGAAATTCATTTTCATCGATTCTGTTGGCCCCCACATAAGACCATCTGCAGTGACAAACGCTACAGAACCAAATTTCGGATGTACTGCATACTCCGTTACAATGTTGGAAAGATCTCGAGGAAATGCTTGATTGATAGTGATATTGTCAAGGAGATCCACCATTCCTCGGTATTCCGCACATAACTTTTTGTCACTACTGGCGATACCAATTACCGGAAGATAACTTGTTATTAGAGTTAATAAAAATACACCTAATGACAACATATCAATCAGAGTTTTCATTTTTTCTCCTTTTTTGCCGACTAACAATTGCAACTTGCTTATCTTTGGCAGTACTTATAAATCGTACGTGGAAAAGGTTAATAGCGAGAGTTACTGACACTGACTGACCGGAGAATTTGTGCTGGCCTAGTAGTTTTTTACTTTTCATGGAAAACGTAATCTCTAGGCGACAGTTCATTTTTGCTTGGCGACAAAAATAGGTTGACCATTGTCAATGCACTCTTCTAAAAAATAATTTCCAATTCACGATTTGTTATCATTATGACTCGGATACACAGATTAAGATTTTGAAGAAAACACCCGAATATAAATTTCTCCGTAACATATTAAAATAATGTGTATTTGCTTTCCATTTGATATGTTTTCCTTTTCACTTGGTTCCTTCTTCTGCCAACCATAGAAGGTGGTCGGCAAAATAGGAAAATAGGAATAGGAAAATAGGGAAAATAGGTAGGGAAAATAGGTAGGGAAAATAGGTACCTGCAGACTTCTTTTGAGACAAAAAGTACCGAGTGCTTTTTATCCATTCCTTATCATTTGCCAAAGTCACCTGGTACCTCATATAGATGACATACAGTCAATAGATTTTTTTAAAAAATAATCCTGGTCTTCATGACCAGGATTATTTTTATAAGCACTTGTTTTCGTATCGTTGTATAAACGATGTTAAACTCATA